>JAPLJO010000010.1 GCA_026388515.1 Deltaproteobacteria bacterium
GTTCAGGCAGAATGTTCTTTTGAGAGTCCGGATTTTCCTTCTCGATCATTTCCCGCTCCCGGTACATCATTATCCCGGAGGTGCATTTACTGCCACGTATGGTACCCGATGACTGCAAACACAGTCAATGCAGATTATTCTCACTTATATCAGGGTGCGGGAGGCCTATCTTTATGCTGACAATTAACCGTATTGACAAGAAATAAAGCACCATGCAGAAGAAAGACTTTTACGATACCATCAAATAAAGATGTTTGACGAACCACCTCTTTTTAGTTATACATTGCGTTCTAAATTTGACGGCGTCGTATAAAAATCGTCACCTGTACGGGGGAGATTTGCATCGCATGTCGAATCAATCGCGGGAGGCACATCAATGGCATATATTCTCTTGATCGGTAACGGCGCCCGCGAGCACGTGATCGCCGAGGCGTTGAAACGGTCACGGCACAACCCGACGCTTTTTTCCTGCATGAAATCGAACAATCCCGGCATCGCGTCGCTCTCGGAGGATATCCTGATAGGCGGCTACGGCGATCTGGAAGCCATTATGCGATTTGCCGTGAGTCACGCCGTCGACTTCGCCGTGATCGGCCCCGAAGATCCCCTTTCGAACGGCATTGTGGATGCACTGAACGCGACGGGCATACCGTCCGTCGGTCCGACAAAAAACCTGGCACGCCTGGAAACCTCGAAATCATTCACCAGACTCCTGCTTCAAAAATATCAGATACCCGGCAATCCACAATTCGGAGTGTTTTCATCCCTCGAGGGAATCGAAACATTCATCGACGAACTCGACGGTATCGTGCTGAAGCCGGATGGCCTCACCGGTGGGAAGGGAGTCATGGTCCAGGGCGACCATTTTCACTCAAAGGAAGAAGCCCTTGCCCTCTGCAGGGCGATACTCGCCGAACATCCCTGCGTCGTTATCGAGGAAAAATTCGACGGGGAAGAATTCTCACTCCAGTGTTTCTGTGACGGCGCCACGGTCCTCGCTTCGCCTCCCGTCCAGGACCATAAGCGGCGGTTTACCGGCGACAGGGGACCCAACACGGGAGGAATGGGGTCGTACTCCCTGGAAAATCATCTGCTTCCCTTTATGGAGGCCCGGGATGCGGAGGAAGGTCTCGCCATCACCCGGCAGGTGGCAGAGGCGCTGCGTGCGGAAACGGGGGAGGCGTATAAAGGCATCATGTACGGCGGATTCATCATCACGCGTGATGGAGTGAAGCTTCTGGAATACAATGCACGTCTCGGCGATCCTGAGGCAATGAACATTCTTCCCATACTGAAGACGGATTTTGTGGACGTCTGCCGGGCGATTATCGGCGGCACACTCGCGAATCTTTCACTCGAGTTCGAACGGCAGGCAACGGTCTGCAAGTATATTGTCCCCAAGGGATACGGTCTCCCGAAGGACCATCCCGACGCATCATCCACCTCCTCAAAAATCGACGTGGGGAATGTAAAGGATGTACGGCTCTACTATTCCTCCGTCGACCGGCGTGCCGGCGGACTCTACATGACCTCATCGCGGGCGATTGGTGTGGTGGGCATCGCGGGAACCCTGGAAGAAGCGGAAGGACGGGCGGAGAGGGCCGTTCAATCAGTCACGGGTCCCGTCGACCACCGGCCGGACATCGGCACGAAAGAACTCATCGGTACACGGATAGAACACATGAAAAGAGTACAAGGAAAGAGGTAATCCATGGAAAACGAAATAAAAAGAGTCCTCATCAGCGTCACCGACAAGAAGGGCGTTGTTGAGTTTGCAAAGGAACTGGCGAAATTCAACGTTGAGATACTCTCCACGGGGGGCACGGCCGTTCAGCTCAGGGAAAACGGCATCGACGTCGTCGATGTGTCGAAATACACGGGATTCCCTGAAATGATGGACGGGAGATTAAAGACCCTGCATCCCAAAATCCACGGAGGCCTTCTCGCGCTCAGGGATAACGCCGAGCATGTCAAGGCACTCAAGAAACACCGCATCAGCCTTATAGATATGGTGGTGATCAATCTCTACCGTTTCGAAGATACGGTGGCCCGCGAGGATTGCACACTTGAGGAGGCTTTCGAAAATATCGATATCGGCGGCCCGACGATGATTCGCGCCGCTGCCAAGAATTACCGGTTCGTATCGGTCGTCACTGATCCCGGCGATTACGAACGGGTAATTGCCGAGATGAGGGAGCGGGAGGGCAAAATCTCCGTTGAAACCAATTTCACGCTTGCAACAAAGGCGTTCCAGCTGACGGCACGTTACGACGCCGCCATATCCAACCACCTGAGTGGCGTCAATGTGGAAGGCGAGCGGCGGGATTTTCCCGACATACTCACACTCCAGTTCGAAAAGGCCCGGGACCTCCGGTACGGTGAGAATCCCCACCAGAAGGCAATATTTTACCGTGAACGGGACCTTACCTCCTCATCCATACCGAACGCACGCGTGCTCCAGGGCAAAGAGCTTTCCTATAATAATATTATGGACAGCGACGCGGCATGGCAGATGGTAAATGAATTCACACTGCCCACGGCGGTGATTATGAAGCACGCAAATCCCTGCGGCGTGGCGTCATCATCGGAAAGCATCAGGGATGCCTACCGGATGGCGCTGGAGACCGATGATGTCTCGGCGTTCGGCGGGATTGTCGGCTTCAACCGGCCCGTCGACAGAAAGGCAGCGGAGGAACTTTCCAAGATTTTCCTCGAAGTGATCATCGCCCCTGATTTCGACGACGAAGCGCTGGAGGTGCTGGGAGCGAAGAAAAATCTCCGGCTTCTGGCAATCACCCCCCCCTCGGGGGTGTGCATGGGTGAATTCGACTTCCGGAAGGTTGTCGGCGGTCTTCTCGTGCAGGAGCGCGATGCGGGAATCGACAATATCCGTAATGCCCAGGTGGTGACGAAGCGGCCGCCCACGGAAGAGGAGTACCAGGCCCTCGACTTTGCCTGGAAGGTGGTAAAAAACGTAAAGTCCAACGCCATTGTCCTCGCCGCGAAAGACCACCTGGTGGGTGTCGGCGCGGGACAGATGAGCCGGGTTGACGCCGTGAAGATTGCACTCATGAAAGCGAATCTGCCGACGAAGGGAACCGTTCTCGCGTCCGATGCATTCTTTCCCTTCAGGGACGGCGTGGATATCGCCGCCAAGGCGGGCGTGACGGCAATTATTCAGCCCGGCGGATCGATTCGCGACGAAGACGCAATCAAGGCCGCCGATGAATACGGCATGGCGATGATCTTCACGGGAAAGAGACACTTCAAACATTAAGATGAAGATGAGAGGCACTCATGAAGAAAAAAACCGGTCCCGTGGTAAGCATCGTCATCGGCAGTGATTCGGATCTTCCCGTCATGAAGGAAACCGTATCAATCCTTGAGGAGTTTTCCGTCCCCCATGAAGTCTACCTTACCTCGGCGCACCGGGCGCCTGAACGGACGACGGCGTATGCAAAAAAAGCCGCTTCACGCGGCGTCAGGATAATCATCGCCGGCGCGGGTGCGGCGGCACACCTCGCGGGGGTCATTGCCTCTCACACCTCGATTCCGGTGATCGGCGTTCCCATCGATTCGTCGTCCCTGAAAGGACTCGATGCGCTGCTCTCGACGGTACAGATGCCCGGCGGAGTCCCCGTCGCCACCATGGCAATCGGCAAGGCGGGAGCGCGAAATGCGGGGCTGTTCGCGGTGAGGATCCTCGCCGTCAACGATGACAGCCTCTGGAAAAAGCTGGCAGGCTACCACCGGAGAATGGCCCGGTCCATAGAACAAAAACAGAAAACACTCTGATGCACCCCCTATTCATAATAGACCCTGCGTCTCCCGACCTTTCACTCGTGGAAAAAGCGGCGGACATCATGAGACACGGGGGCGTCATCGCCTATCCCACGGAAACCTTTTACGGCCTCGGCTGCGACACCACACATAAAAAGGCCATTGAACACCTTTTCAGCATCAAGGGACGAAGTGTTGCCAAGCCCGTCCCTCTCATCATCGGCACACGCGGGGACCTTGCGCGCTATGTCCGCTCGATTCCGCGAGTGGCGGAACATCTTATCGGCCGCTACTGGCCTGGAGCCCTGACTATTATTTTCGAGAAGGCGCCATTCCTGTCGGAAGCGCTCACCGCGGGTACGGGGAAAATCGCCATCCGCCTTTCCAGCAATCCCATTGCCGCGCTCCTGGCCCGCGCGCTTTCCGGCGCCATTACCGCCACAAGCGCCAATCTCTCACACGAGCGGGAATGTACCACCGCGGATGAGGTGATGAAATCACTGGGCGGCAGGATCAATGCAATTATTGATGGAGGAACAACTCCGGGGGGAACGGGTTCGACAATCGTCGATGTCACGGAATATCCGCCGGTGGTGGTCCGGCAGGGAGTGATCGCGCTTTCCGACGAAGATCTTTACATCTGACACACGCTGTTCAAGCGGGCAAGAGCCTCTTCCTCCCCCAGCGCAATCAGTCTGTCCATCTTCTCGATATGATACGTCGTGGAGGGGTTGAATATCATCCTTCCGGACTCCTTTTTCACGGCCACCACAATGAGCCCGTATTCCTGACGCAGGCCTGATTCCTCAAGGGTTTTCCCCATGAGGGGAGAACGCTCGCACACAGGAACTTCTTCCATGCGGAGCTCCAGACTCTGGCGCTGCGTTGTCAGCTCAATAAAATCGAGCATGTCGGGCTTCAGGATCGCCATCGCCATCTTCATGCCGCTCTCCTTGTAGGGCGACATCACGCGGTCGGCCCCCACCTTCGTGAGACGGCGTTCGGAGGCCTCGTCTTCCGCCCGGGAAAGCACGAACAGGGCGGGATTGATTTCTTTCACCGCGAGAATCACGTAAAGATTCTGGGCATCCGTGGGGAGGGTGCAGACGATGCCTTTCGCCCTTTCGACACCCGCGTCCATGAGCACCTTGTCTTCGGTGGCGCTGCCCCTCACATGGAGGAACTGTTCCTTTTCTATTTTCTCGACTACGAGAGGATCGCTTTCAATAACCACGAATTCGACATGCTCCCTGGCCAGCTCCCTGCAGATCAGGCTTCCCATGCGGCCGAACCCGCACACGATATAGTGCCCGTTCAAGTTCTTGATCTGTCGTTCCACTTTTCCCCTCCCCAGGATTTTTAAAATGCGCCCCTCCAGAAAATATTCCATGGCGAGCGCAAAGGTATAGGCCATGGCACCCACGCCGATGATGATGAGAAAAATGGCGAATGCCCTGCCCTCGGGACTGACGGGATAATAATCCCCGTATCCCACCGTACCGAGCGTGACGACGGTCACATAGAGCGACGTGAAAAGAGGCCATCCTTCCAGCCAGTGATAGCCCAGCGTTCCCGCAATGATAATCACGAGAAGGAGAATAATCGCGTTGCGTATGCTGTATAACTGCGTCATGTCGGTCTCATGCTCGTTCCCGGCGGCCGGGATGGAGGATCCCGGTACCTGTCACCTGCCGAGCTCACTGGCGACTGCCGGCGGGGCGTTTCGCTCCCGCAAGCTCGATGGATATTTCATCCACGCCACCCGTGGGATTGATATACACGAGCATAAAAGGGATAGTCCCCCCGCCCGGGATACCGTCGTTTGAAAAGGAACTCCCCTGTGCCTTCGTGAGTTCTTCCCTGATTTCCTTCGCGGTCAGGTTGGACAGCTGTTCTTCGCTGAGAATGTTGCCGCAGTAACTTTCCGAAACCGCGAGCACCTCGTCGGCCGCGTTGAAAACCCGCCCCTTCACCTTGATCTCCGAGACGGGGAAACTGCCGTTGTTGACGGCAGTGCCCTTCACCACGAGAAGTGTCCCGAGAATCCAGTTGCTCGTGAACCTGTCCTCTATATCAGAGAAGGATATGTCGGGGGTCCCGGCATTGACGGCACCCGTCGTGCCGCGCTCCCCGGCCTTTTCAAAAAGCGTGATGGAGATGGATGCAATCCTCTCTGAAATCAATGCAGGAATGTCTGAAAAGAGCCACAGGTAAACGCCTCCTACAACACACACGACAAATACGAAGTAGATGACAAGCGCCGTGAGCGACCACCTGAGCGCACGGGACGATTTTCCGTTACCCTCTCCGGATGAAGAGGAGATCCCGTTCCCGACATTATCCTGCATTGATGGCGGCATTTCCCCGCGGGGACTGCCGGCCCCGTATTCCCTGTGATCAATCGCATCGATCACGCTCGTTGCATCATGCAGTGCGTTTCCTTCCTTGCGGTCACGGGTATCCGCCGGTATCCCGGCGATGTCTTTCCGGACCGGGGAAGCTTCGTGAAAAAAAACGCGCCTGCACCGGCTGCACCTCACCCATATGCCTTCGCCCCTGAGGTGGCGCTCATCGAAGCGAAATCCTGTTCTGCACTGGGGACAATGTATGATCACGGCATCCTTTCCTCAATCACGTATATATCGGGAAGACAGCGGAACTGTTCATTGAAATCGAGGCCATACCCCACAAGAAACCCGTCACCGACAACGAAGCCCGTATATGCCGGCTCACAATGCATCTTTCTTCGCGCCTTTTTATCAATGAGGCAGCACAGCTTCACCGACCGGGGATTCATTTTCTGGAGCAATTCAACCAGGTATGCCGCGGTGGTCCCCGTATCGAGGATATCCTCCACGATTATTACGTGCATTCCTTCGACGGGGTGATCGAGTCCTTTGGTGATCGTGATGACACCGGAACTTTCCGTGCCCGCTCCGTAACTCGCGAGCCGCACGAAATCCACCGTGTGGGGTATCGTGAGGTATCGTGCCAGGTCGGCGAGAAAAATAAACGCACCCTTGAGTACGCAGACGAGGATTACGTCCTTATCCCGGTAGTCGCGGGAAATCTCATGAGCAAGTTCCCGCACCCGCCCATCGATTTCCTCCCGGGAGAAAAGGATCCTTTTCTGAATGTGTTCCATAACCCCTCGCATCAACTGCCTCCACTTACCTAACTAAAACAATACGCAGTGTCAATACATCTGACGCCAGCAACGGGCGAATTCTTCAATGTATTCATCGATGAGCGCTTCGGCGCGCGCAAGTTCGCTGGCGGAGTCAAACCGGGAGGTAAGGCTTAAAAATATCCTGTCGAATCGCGACCGCCCGCAACCGAACCGCTCATAATCGATATGGCTTATCATGTACTGAGATCCGTCAAAGTAATATTTGCCGAACCGGTTCGTCTCCGGCGACCGGAAGGGCCATGATACCTTGAGGGTAAAAAACCGATGGGCGGCTTCTTTCAGGTGATAATTCCGGAATGCCTCAGGGGCAGGCATTTGATATATCCGTTCGCTGACGAGGCGAAAATATTCCTTTACGAGGTCGATATCGGTAACGCAGAGCCCGAAGAGATACCAGTCATCTATGATCTCAATAAGAGCGAGCTTCTCCTCCCGTGACAGATGGTGATAACTGGGACAGAAGTGCCCGTCGCAGAGTTCCCGCCCGTAGAATGACGCATCACGAAGATCGGCATCCCGATTCTGCGCGGGATGAAGAAGGCATCCCACCCTCCGCTCTTCTTCATCTATAAACCCCAGAAACTCACAGCAGTAGATGACCTCGTAGAGTTTTTCCTGCGGCTCCAGGTGTTTCATGGTTTCAGAAAATGCCGCCGCACGCGCGGAATCCCGCATCCCGTCGTGCCAGAGTTCCGTCCTCCTCTTCAGGCGTATCACAAGAGCATCCCTGGAACTGTCGGCGTAGTTGTAGAGACCGCAGCAGGCGCCACAGGATTTGCATCCGTCAGGCTGGCAGAGATGGATGAAACCGTTTTCCATGGGGCAGCTCGTTCTACAAGTATCCTATGCACTGAAAATCTTTTGAGAAGTCAATTACAGGCGCTTTTTGTCTATAAATCAAGGCGAGACGGAGGATCAGCGTTTTCAACTGTCTGAGCCCGCCTGCGGCGGGCGAGTTTTGAAAACGCCCGGAGCGAGCCGTAGATTTATACAAAAAGCGGCTGGACGACCGAAAAAGATTTCAGTGCATAGGACCAACGGTGACGGTTTTCTATAGTGGAGCACCCGTGAAAAGGCAAGGACTATCGGGGTTGCACTTCTTGCCATGATTATATTCATGGTTACATTACTTCCGCAACACGCCGGCACATTGGTCTTGACATTTAACGGCAAAGAAATGAAAGTGGCATCACTTATATACTAATGACAGGGGAAACGTTATGCTGGCCATTGAAGATCTGCAGGTAAAGCTTGGCGATAAGGAGATACTGAAACACATCAATCTCGAAATCAAAACGGGAGAGACCCATATACTCTTCGGCCCCAACGGCTCGGGAAAGACCTCGCTCCTCATGACAATCATGGGCTATCCCCAGTACAGGGTGACGGCCGGGAAGATACTCTTCAAGGGCCATGACATCACCCACATGAGCGTGAATGAGCGGTCGCGGCTCGGCATCGGGATGTCCTATCAGCGGCCGCCTTCCATCAAGGGCCTGAAAACGAGACAGATGGTACAGATCTGCGCTCATGACGGTGTTGACGTCGAGGGGCTGGCACGTCAGATGAACTTTTCCGATTTTCTGGATCGCGATATCAACGTGGGATTCTCGGGGGGTGAAATCAAGCGTTCGGAACTCCTCCAGCTCATGGCGCAGGACCCTGATCTCCTCCTGTTCGACGAACCGGAATCCGGCGTCGATATAGAAAATATCGCCCTTATCGGCACGACGATAAACCACCTTCTCCAGCGTGATCTCAAACCCACCGCGGACAAGTCCAAAAAACAGGTCGTCAAGGAACGCACCAGGATGGGGCTCATCATCACCCATACGGGATTCATACTCGATTACATCACCGCCGACAAAGGACAGGTTCTTTATGACGGCGTGCTCGCCTGCAAGAGTTACCCCCATGCAATATTCAAACAGATTAAGGAAGTCGGTTACGAGGAGTGTGTGCGATGCGCGAGCTGAACGAGAAAGCACTGGCGGCAAAAGAGAAGAAGGCGGCACTGGGACCCGACATTGATTTGAAGACATTTACCGTGGAGCCGCCTCCCCATGAAGCACTGGACAGCCTCTACCGTCTCTCCGAGGGCGACAAGAAGCGGATGCTCACCACGGGAATTGAAGCGAGCGAGCAGGGGCGTGCCGGTTCATATATACAGAAGGACGGGACGGCCATCTTTTCACGTTCAATGCAGGAAGGTCTTGAGGTTATTCCCATCAGGGAAGCGCTCAAGTCGTTCGACTGGGTGAAGGAGTATTACTGGAAGCTTGTCTCCGTGGATGCCGACAAGTACACCTCACGAGCGCAACTCGACCTGCACGACGGGTACGTCATCAGGGCACTTCCCGGAAGCAAGGTCATATATCCCGTACAGGCCTGCCTGTATCTGGAAAAGGAAGGCCTGAGCCAGAACGTGCACAACATCATCATCGCCGAGGAAGACTCGGAGCTCCACATTATCACGGGCTGCGCCACCGCCGCCCATGTGAAAAGCGGGCTCCATGTGGGCATATCGGAATTTTATGTCAAGAAGAATGCAAAACTGAGCTTTACCATGATTCATCACTGGGCCGAGGATGTGATGGTTCGCCCCCGCTCCGCCGGAATCGTCGAAGAGGGGGGCCTCTTCCTCAACAACTACATATCCATGAAGCCGGTGAAATCTCTCCAGATGTACCCGACGACACATCTCATCGGCAAGGGAGCAACAGCTCGTTTCTACAGCCTGCTCTTTGGAAGCCCCGGTACGGAACTCGACGTGGGAGGCCGGATGTATCTCAAGGCCGAGGGGACACGGGCGGAAATCATCGCCCGGGCCATCACGAACGGCGGAAACATCATCTCCCGCGGTGAACTCATCGGTGAAGTGCCGGAAGTGCGGGGACACCTCGAATGCCGGGGCCTCATACTGAAGGGAGGCACTATCCACGCCATTCCGGAACTGACCGGCAGGGTGGACGGCGTCGAACTTTCCCACGAGGCGGCGGTAGGCAAAATCGCCCAGGACGAGATTCTCTACCTCATGTCACGTGGTCTCACCGAGGACGAGGCTGCATCGACAATTGTCAGGGGATTTCTCAGCGTGGATATACCGGGGCTTCCCCAGGCGCTCAAAGAGGAAATCGACCGCGCCGTCGATCTGAGTCAACAGGAAGTGATGTAACAATTTCAGCAGGCAGGAAATGCCAGCTTCTTCAAAAAAAATCGTGCTATTGAGGCACCTTCAAAAAAGACACCGTGAAAAAACTTCCTGCACCCATTATCGACTGTCATGTACATCTCTTCCCCGACCGGCTCTTTGACGCCATCTGGGAATATTTCGAAAACACCTACGGCATCCGGCTCCTGCACCGGCTTTACTATAAAGAATGCATCGACTACCTTCATGCCATGGGTGTCGGCCACATCGTGTATTCAAATTACGCGCACCGCGGGGGTGTCGCGCGGGGAATCAACGAATGGAATCTCGGCGTGCTCGACGAATTTCCGGAACTTTATTGCTTTGCATCGTACCACCCCGATGACAATGATGCACTGGCAATGGCCGGCGACCTGCTTGATCACCCGAGGATTCTCGGGTTCAAGTTCCAGCTTCTTGTTCAAAATTTCTATCCCCATGATTCGCGGCTCTTCCCCCTCTACGAGATGGTGATCGAACGGGGGAAGCGTTTTCTCTTTCATGCCGGGACGGGACCGGTGGGGAACCGCTTCGTGGGAATCGGGCACTTTAGAAGACTTCTCCGGCGCTACCCCGAACTCCCCGCGACCGTGGCCCACATGGGGGCCCTCGAATACGGGGAATTTATCGATCTCATCGACGAATACGCCGGCCTCTCTCTCGATACGGCATGGGCATTCCTCCCGGAATCCAACCTCATGTGCAACCTGGGAAGTGATGTTCTGGAATGCCACCGGCGAAAGATACTCTACGGCTCCGATTTCCCCAATGTCATGTATCCGCGGGAAGTTGAGACCGAGTATCTCCTCGGCCTCGACCTTTCACAGGAATTCTACGACTGCGTGTTCCGCGATAATGCCCTTGCGCTCATCGGCGGCCTCGGCGGAAAGAGATAACGAAAATCCTCACGAGACCCATCTCATGGTGAGATAGTAATTGATTTTGTCATAGAGAAAAATAATCCGGTTGTTCAATTCCAGTGCGGTATATATTTCCAGCGGGGATTTCAGGAGCCTTCTGCGGACCACGTGCGTCCAGATGGTCTTGCGGGAGAGCGCAGCGATGGTCAGCAGATCGGGAAGCGCCACACCGGCTTCCTTCAGAAGGCGCCCCGTACGTGCATAATCCCTGAAGTCACAGGTGTCCGCATCCCCCCTCAGGCACGCCTGCACAGTCTCCAGAATCGAGGAGTTCAGCGCCATGAGCTCCTCTCCGTGCGGGGCGAGATGCGGCAACAGTGCGTGCACGTCTTCCATCCAGCGGTTCAGTATTTCTTCCCTGTCCTTGTCGATTATCTGGATAAGCACATTGGAGAGAAGCTCGCCCTGGGTAATGCCGCCCTGGGCAATCTCCCCGGCCATCTCCATTTCCGGAAACAGGTGTCTGAACGAATCGACCATGGCCCAGGTGTCCCGGTACATGTCATGGTAGATACGGAGGGCCTTTTCGTTGGAAGACCACGCAAGCGGCGGGCATTCCATAATTGGAAAATAGCCGGCGTCGTCGGCATCGTCACCGGGAGCGAGCAACCCGCCCGTCACCCTTACTTCATAGGTCACGATGGCGAGGGGCCCATAAAAGTAATTATCCACCGTATCCACGTCGATGAGACGCACAATGCTTCCCTTGACACCCGCCTCCTCTTCAAGCTCCCTGAGTGCCGCGTCCCTCATATCCTCGCCGGACTCGGCAAAACCGATGGGCAGGCACCACATCCCACTGTAGGGCTCTTTTTTACGCCTGATGAGAAGCACGCTGCGGTCTTCGTTCACCACGATACAGCTCACCACGGGAAGAGGGTTCTCGTAAAAGACGGCGGCGCACCCGGTGCAGCAGTCTCTTTCCTTGCCCTCGATTTCGGACCTGGCAATCCCGGCACCGCAGTAGCAGCAGTATTTCCTGTCCTGTTTCATCGGTGATCCTCCCCCCCGCGGCGGCACCGGAATATTCCGTCATCCTTCGTTATGATGAGTCCGTCTTTTACATTTTTTGAGTATTCATGGATTTTGCGGTAAAAGCAGTCCTTCACCCGGACCAGCTTCCCCGGATATGCATCCCTGACATCCTTTAGAAAGAGAGGTCTCTTGCCGTCGAGGTAGGCGACGAAATGTTTCACGTCCTCCTGCGGTATGGAGAGTGTATTATTGAATACGATTCGCTCCACATGTTCAAAGTGCGGCCGGAGAAGAGCCTCTCCGTTTTCGAGGGAGAAGGCCGCGAAGAGTTTTTGTATCACCAGTTCACGGGGAGGTTCGGCACCGGCCTCTTTCATGCAGGAGGGAATGAAGCCCAGAATCTCCTTCATGGTGAACCGGCTGTGGGTGATGGTGATGAAAATGCCACCCGGGGAGAGAATGCGAGCGATTTCCCCAATGAGGTGAGGGAAAAAATAAAGCGAGTAGCTCGCCGCCACAAGATCGAAGGAGGCCGGTTCCATTGTGCCGATAATCTCCGAACTGCCAGGAATAAAATCTCTCTTGAATCCCAAAGAGGCGAGCACGTCCAGAAAGGGTTCTCTATTGCTTACCACCATGTCGATACCGGTTATGTGCGCCCTGCGGTCAAGCACACCGGTGAGTTTTTCCGAGAAGAACCCGTAGCCGCACCCCAGGTCCAGCACATTTCTCACCGCGGAAAGGTCGAGCCCCGCAAGGGCGACTTCCCGTATATCGAGGGCGTTCGTCGAGTATCTGAGGATGGTATCGCGCGACTGCCGATGCGCGCCGATCTTACAATAGGAGCGCCTGATGTCATCGGGAGAATAAATGCAATGGTCGTTCATGTTTTTATAGTAACTGCATCCACTTCCATTGTCAAAGAAAAGCCTTGCCGTATCCCTTTTTTAAATTGACGAAGAATCCCTTTTCGTATAAGAGTGATTTCGTCTTTATCCATGTGTATGTAATCACAGGTAAATTCTGCCTTCACATGGAGGGGGTTCAGCCGTGCCCTGAGGGGGCGCTCTTTCACCGGCATACCTTCACGGCGCCATTCTTGAAAAAGGGGGATGGTATGTCCTTTTCCTTAATCCAGAAGGACGACAAACGACAGGCGCTACGGCTCCGCCGGACCCTGATGGCCCTGGGGGGCGGGGTCATTCACATCATACTGAGCTTTTTTCTCTTCCACCTGAATCTTTTCTGGATCACCGGGGAGCAGTTTTACCTGCTTTTAGGGTTCTTCACCGCCGGGCACCTTTCTATAATCCTCGCTATCAGGACGGGATTCAACAAAAGGTTCCGGGACCCGAGTCTTACACTGTTTCAGATGTACTGGGCTCTCTTTTGCATCATGGTTACCGTCTTCTTCCTCAAAGAACAGCGGGCGCTTATTCTGTACTTCTATTTTCTGGCCATGGTGTTCGGCTCATTCCGTATGGGGCGAAAACAGTTCACCTTATGCGCCGTCATTGCCGTGGCATCGTATATACTCACCATCACCGCTCTCTACGCGATTCACCCCGAGTATGTCGACATAGGTAAGGAAACGGCGGGCGCCGCGGCCTTCGGCTTGGTCATGTTCGGCTTCTCGCTCCTGGGGTCCGAGGTAAGCGCACTGCGCGAAATACTCAACCGTCAAAAGAATGATCTGACAAAGGCGCTTTCCCGGATTGAGGAGATCGCCGTCATCGACGAACTGACGGGGCTCAGCAACCGCCGTCAGATTATGGGAATTCTCACCGAACAGCAGTCGCTGGTAAACCGCGGCATTTACATTTATTCGGTATGTTTCATGGACCTGGATCATTTCAAGGAAATCAACGACACCCATGGTCACATCATAGGCGACACGGTGCTCAAAAGATTCGCCCTCGCGGCGAATGGCCAGATCCGTACCGGCGATCACGTCGGGCGTATCGGCGGTGAGGAATTTATCGTCGTCGCCGCGGGGGCCAACAGGGAAGCGGCCACGACCCTTGCAGAACGTATCCGCCGCATCACAGAGAGTATCGATTTCGGCGACGGTGCCGGAGATCTTCGCATCACCGTCTCCGTCGGCGTCACCATGAGCAGGGTGGGTGAAACCATAGATGACATGCTGACCCGGGCGGACAAAGCCCTCTATGCGGCGAAGCAGAACGGCCGCAACCGGGTGGAAACAATCTGACCTGAATGTGCAGCGGCACGGCGGGAACCCGACCCCATGAGAGCGTCGGGGTGTTATTCAAAGATAATTGTTTTCGAGCCGCAGATGAGAATCCTGTTTTCCAGGTGAAAGCGGATAGCCCGCGCGAGCACGATCCGCTCCAGGTCCTTGCCCCTCAACCTCATGTCTTCCACTGAATCCTTGTGGGTGATCTTCATCACGTCCTGAGCGATTATAGGACCTTCGTCTATGTGTTCCGTCACGTAATGACTCGTGGCGCCGATGACTTTCACTCCCCGGTCATAGGCCTGCTGATAGGGGTCGCCGCCGGCGAACGCAGGGAGAAAGGAATGGTGGATGTTGATTATTCTATGTGCGTATTTCCTGACAAAATCCCCGGAAAGCACCTGCATGTACCGCGCGAGCACAATGAGATCCACCCGGGACCGCTCGAGTTCGTCCATCTCCCGCTTTTCCTGCGCCGCCTTGGTCTCCGGTGTCTTCGGATAGTGGCGAAAGGTGATGCCGAGCTGTTCCACGAGAGCTTTGAGATCGGGATGGTTGCTGATGACGAGGGGTATTTCCGCCTTGAACTCGCCCATTCGATGCCGGAGAATGATGTCATGGAAGCAGTGAATATGCCTGGAGACGAAAATGGCGACGCGGGGAATGTAGTCGGAAAATCTGATTTCCCATTTCATTCCGAACTCGTCGGCAAGCGGCGCAAAGGCCTCGCCGATCCTGTCGCGGGGAATTTCGAAGCCCTCGAGTTCCCATTCGATTCTCATAAAAAGCATATTCTCGGGCAGCATTGAGTGTTGTTGCGCCCGGAGAATATTTCCGTTGTGCTTGAAGATGAAATTGGATATGGATGCCACGATTCCTTTACGGTCGGGGCACGAAAGAAGCAGTATGGCCGAAGGCTTGTCACAGGTCATGGAAGATGCATCCTTATAAAAACACGTTCACCGTGACGCATATATAAAAAAGGTCCGCAAGTCAAGGGTGGACACCAGCCGGATATTGAGAAGAGCCCGCGGCAATCTCACACGTAATGAGGAAGCGCATATGGGTATGACACTGGTGGAAGACATCACGCTCGCCAACACGCTGCATGTGGAAATATGGGATGCATCCCGCTCTATTGCGAAAGACACCGTTAAAGTCGAGGTTTTATTTTCCGTCAAGGTGCCTATGACCGGGGAGTACTTTGAAAATCCCGCGCACTACGAACTCGTGAAAAAGGTCCACGGTACGGAGCTCCGTTACGAGTACCGGAAGGAACGGGCATTCGTGCACCATAATGACCGGGAGAAAGTCTTCAATGAGCTCGTGAGCGATTTTAAAAAGGGGTCCCTGCGCTACATCGAAAACCCCGAATTTCCCCGCCGGCTGGCGCTTTCCAGGCTCCGGGACATCATGCAGAATGCTTACAAGTACCGGCATATTCTGCAGTAATGCACATCCCGCATCGCGACTTCCTTTTCTCCCCATCGCTTTTGTGTTATGAAAAGCCGGCGTGAGGGCGACCGCCTCCTCGATGGTCCGGCCGGGAAGGAAGCCCGTACCTCACGACAATCCATACAACCACGGTATTCATGAACGCACTCGAATTCGAAGACATACTGTGCAGGGTGGAAAAGCCCGGCAGGTACATAGGCGGCGAAGTGAACACCCACGGCAAGGACGTGGCACGGTGCCGTTGTACCGTCGCGCTCGCCTTCCCCGATGCCTATGAAATCGGCATGTCCCACACGGGGCTCCAGATACTCTATGCGGTACTCAACGGCGAAGAAGATATCGTGGCGGAACGTGTATTCGCTCCCTGGCCGGACATGGAAGCGCGCCTGAGGGAAGGAAACATTCCCCTTTCCTCTCTGGAAAGCGCAATCCCCCTCAACCGGTTCGATATCGTGGGATTCTCGCTTCAGTATGAACTGTCGTACACGAATGTCCTTGCCATGCTCGAGCTCGGCGGCATCCCCATCCGTACCGCCGGGCGCGGTGAAGACCTTCCCCTCGTCATAGCCGGCGGTCCCGGCGCCTTCAATCCCGAACCCATGGCACCCTTTATCGATGCCTTCGCCATCGGTGAGGGCGAGGAGGTCATTCTCGACATATCCCGCGCCGTCATGGAGGGAAAGGCCCTTTTGAAAACAATCCACGACCGGGTCACGCTTGAAATCGCCCGCGGATGCACCAGGGGATGCCGGTTCTGCCAGGCGGGCATGCTCTGGCGGCCCGTACGGGAACGGTCACCGGAGGTGCTCATGTCGATGGCTGAGCGCATGCTCCGGTCCACCGGCTGGGATGAGTTGTCGCTTCTTTCGCTGAGTGCGGGAGACTATTCACTCATCGAACCCCTCCTCGCATCACTGATGAACCGCTACTGTGCGCAGAAGATCGCCCTCGCGCTCCCGTCGCTTCGCGTGGAGACGCTGACGCCTCCCCTCATCCGGGAAATCCGCCGTGTGCGGAAAACCAGCTTCACCCTTGCCCCCGAGGCGGGAACCCAGCGCCTGCGGAACATCATCAACAAGGGCAACACTGAGGAAGACCAGATTGCCGCTGCCGGGCGCGTCTTTGAGGCGGGGTGGCGGTCCATAAAACTCTACTTCATGATCGGCCTTCCCAGGGAAACACCCGGGGACCTGCAGGGAATCGGCGACCTTGCGCACCGCGTGCTCCGGGCCGTTCCGATGCGGGGACAACTGACGGTCAGTCTCTCCACCTTCATCCCCAAACCACATACGCCCTTCCAGTGGCACCGGCAGCTCCCTCCCGGCACCGTGCGGGACATTCAGGAATATCTCAAGAAGACTATCAGGCACCGCAACCTGAACCTCAAGTGGCACGACGCCAGGATGAGTCTCCTCGAGGGGCTTCTTTCGCGGGGCGACCGCAGGATCAGCGAACTCATCGAGGGAGCGTACCGCCGCGGATGCCGCTTCGACGGGTGGAGTGATGAAATACGATTTGACCGATGGGAGGAGACCATAGAAAGTCTCGGAATCAAAAGCGAGGAATACCTCGGCGGGCGGCCCTTGGACGGACCGCTTCCATGGGACTATATCGACTGCGGTATCACGCGGGCCCATCTGCGTGACGAATACGAAAAAGCGGAGCGGGGTGAGCTTACGGCAGATTGCCGGTCAGGGACATGTCATCAGTGCGGCGCCTGCACGCCCGAACACGGGATTGTCCTCGCCCGGGATGCAATGACCGCATCGCCGGCGGTCGTACCGGAGGCGGCGGGCACTGCAGCACCGCCGATACACGGCGCAGAACCTGTCAGAAAATACCGCATGAGGTTTGCCAAGGGCGGCCGCGCACGGTTTCTCTCACATCTGGACACCTCATCGGCAATGGTGAGAGCCATCACGAGAAGCGGCCTTTCCTTTGCGTTCTCCGAGGGATTTCATCCCCATCCGCGGATTTCCTTCCCCCACGCCCTGCCTCTCGGGGTGGCAAGCCGCGATGAATACGTGGACATGGATCTCGCGGAGCTGCCCGGCACCGTCACGGGAACGCAGGCCGCCATCAACAATGCTCTTCCGTCGGGCCTCGAAATATTTGATATCCGGGAAGTACCGCGCCAGAGCAGGTCCATCTCAAACTTCATTGAAGGATTTTCCTATGAGGCCCGGCTTCCGGGAAACGGCTCGCTGCCCGGTCCCGTGGACATTCCGGAACGGATCAGGCGTTTCCTCGAAGGCGATACCTTTATCATTGCACGGACAAAAAAGGATCTCACCGTCGAAAGAAATATCCGTCCCCTGGTAAGGAGGCTCACCTATGACGCCCCTCACGCGTCATTTCACATGGAACTCTTCACGGGTCCGGAAGGCGGCGTGAGACCTTCCGAAATACTCATCCACGTCATCGGTCTTGACGACGACACGGCGAAAAGGACGAAAGTCGTGAAAACCGGCACCATTCTCACCGGCGGAGCTGCTACGTATGTCTAAAGAAATGATTATTAACTCAAACGAGTTTGAAACGCGCATTGCCTTTCTCGACGAAGGCAGGCTTGCAGGATTCTACATCGAGCGCACCGATGAAAGCGCCGTGATGGGCAACATTTACACGGGCAGGGTGATGCGGGTGCTTCCCGGCATGCAGGCCGCGTTTGTGGACGTCGGGCTCGAACGAACGGCGTACCTCCACGTGGCCGATGCCTCCTTCGACCAGGATTTTTTTGAAAACCGCGAAGGAGAGGCCGATTACACCGACTATATCCAGGAAATGCAGCCCATCGAAAACATACTCACCGAAGGCCAGGAAATACTCGCCCAGGTAACGCGGGAACCCCTGGGCAACAAAGGCGCACGAATTACCACCTATCTCTCGCTTCCCGGGATGAATCTCGTCCTGATGCCCACCTCGAACCATGTGGGCATCTCCCGGAGAATCAAGAACGAAGGTGAGCGGGAGCGGCTGAGAGCCATTATCGAGCGACTGCGGAAGGAAAACCACGGCGTCATCGCCCGGACCGCGGCTGAAGGCAAAGATGAGGATGAGCTTCGCGCCGACTATGAATACCTCGTCAGTCTCTGGGAGAATATCAGAACCAAACGGTCCCGGATCAAGGTTCCCGAACTGATTCATCGGGATGTGGGTGTGGCGCTCCGGACCATACGGTTTCTCTACTCGGAAGACACCAAACGAATCGTGGTGGACTCGCGGCGGGAGCTCGGTAAAATCAAGGAATTCATGGATACGGTTATGCCCGGCATGTCATACACGCTGGAGCTCTATACCCGTGAGGAACCGATTTTCGATTTCTACGGCATCGAGAAAGAAATCGAAAAAATGCTCCAGAAAAAGGTCTGGCTCAAATCAGGCGGCTACCTCGTCATCGAGGAGGATGAGGCATTCTGCGCCATTGACGTCAACACGGGAAAATACGTGGGCAAGCACACCCTCGAGGACACCACCCTTAAAATCAACCTCGAGGCGGTCAAGGAAATCGCCCACCAGCTCCGGGTCAGGAACATCGGAGGCATTGTCATCATCGATTTTATTGATATGGAAATCCTCGAAAACCGTGAAAAGGTCTTCCAGTCGCTTCTGGCGGAACTGGAGAAAGACCGCAATAAAACAAGCATCCTGAAAATCTCCGAGCTCGGCCTCATCGAAATGACGCGCCAGAGAATCGGGAAAAGCCTCCGCGAGATTCTCTGCGAGAGCTGTACCTACTGCAGCGGGCATGGCGTCATCAAAACAGCAGCTTCGGTGAGTTACGATATCTGCAGGGAACTGGAACGGGAGGCGCTGCGCAGCGGAGCGAAAGTTTTTTCAGTCCTCGTGCATCCCGACGTGGCGGCGGTCCTCCTCGACGAGAGGAAGGGGCTCATTGAAAAAACGGAAAAGAGACTTAAAAAGAGGATCGACATACATGTGGATACGGGGTGCCACCGGGAACACTTCGAAATAGTCACCCCCGTATAATCATGCATCACAAAGGCGGCACCGCGGTGCCGTCACAGGAAGCACGGAGCGAGGAACTTCATCATGAATAAAACGCTGACATGGAAGGTGTGCTGTGCCGTGGCGGCGATGACCGCCGCCTGCGCCTCGTCGCCTGACGTGTTCTCCGAAGCTGACTACGCACGGCAGGTCCATCAGGACAAGAAAATCACGGGACTCATCTACAAGAAGCTCATCGACGACAGGCTGACAAGGGCCCTTTCAATTACACCGCGATGCTACGACGGACGCGTCTATCTCATCGGTGAGTATGAAAAGGAAGATGAGAAGAACCACGCCATCGCCATTGCCCGCGAGGTGGAGGGGGTGGTCTCCCTCGAAACCTACCTCATACCGCGGGCCGGCCGCACGGAAGCCGACGAGCAGGATGACGTGCGGCTCTCGGCGGAGGTGAAAAAGCAGCTTGTTGCCTCCGGCGCAGTGAGCACCGCCCGGCTCGATGTGGTCTCGGTCAAGGGGACCATCGTGCTCGTAGGTATCGTCAAGAGTGAAAAGGAAGTCGCACGGGCCTCCGAAATTGCGCAGGGCGTCGAGGGCGTGCAGTCGGTCATCTCCTTTCTCACCGTGTTCAGATAGTGCGCGAGGATACATCACGCGGCGTATCCATCGTGCCATGAAACGATGAGAATCCGGATTCAAAGGGCATTACACTTCGCTCTGGATGCAGGGCGCGGGGCTTCAAGAAATGAGGCGTACTGAATCGTGCGCCGCAGCGGCGGGAAAGGGAGTGCCGCACAAAAACGAGACTGTGAACAAATCTATTACAATAAGGAGCGCATATGGACATACTGGAGGCAATACACGCACGCAAAAGCATCAGAAAGTTCACCAATGAGCCGGTTCCGAAAGAAGTGCTGAGGAACATACTGGCAGCGGCCACCAGGGCGCCTTCGGCGATGAATACTCAGCCCTGGGAGTTCATCGTTATTGCCGGAGATGTTCTTGAGACGGTGAAAAAGAAAAATGTGGAAAAACTCCGGGCCGGCTCACCACTCAATCCCGAGCACCTGGTGGTAGGATGGCCGCAGGAAGGCATTTACCGCAGGCGGCAGGTGGAGCTCGGCAAGCAGATATTTCAGCTCATGAATATACCCCGCGAGGACAAAGTCCAGCGTGCCGAATGGCTGGAGAGGGGATTCCGCTACTTCGATGCGCCGGCCGCCATCATCGTCCTTGCCGACAGAGCGCTCTCAGAGGGGGGCCCACTGCTCGACATCGGCACCGCCCTGCAGACCATCTGTCTCGCCGCGCTCCACTACGATCTGGGTACCTGCATCGAGGACCAGGGCGTCATGTATCCCGAGGTGTTGAGGGAATATGCCGGCATCCCCGCATCAAAACGCATTATCATGTCCATCGCCATCGGTTACCCCAACGGCGACTTTCCGGCAAACCGTCTCAGGAGTTCCCGTGAGTCCGTGGATGCCATAACCTCGTGGCGGGGCATGTAGCGATCACGCGGAGATGATTGTTCTGAAATCAGCGCGGGGAGAATAATGCTTCTTGAAGCGGTCATGACGGCGTGCCGTCACAAAAGAGAATGAAAATAGCATTGCAGAATCAAGAATTTAGATATTTATTTTCAGGTGAAAGCGTTAGATCTGATTATACTGAAGGCATGCAAGACTTCAAATGGTAAGTGCGCCACATTATCGGGGCATAGAAAAATAGCTTCTTATCAATTGCGTGTCTGAAAGGTGTCCGATTAAATCGGCTGATAGGCATTTATGCTTTCCAAATGATCCAGCATCTTAAGGTAAAGTAGATCACGCTTATTGAGAATCTCTTCCTCACTTCTACCGTTATAGTCATAAACACCCTTGGATGTTTTCGCACCCAGATGGCCTTGCTTTACCTTTTGCTCGATGAATGCATTGCTCGCCCCATAACTCTTCATTAGATCCAGGACTAAATCAAGACCGGTGAAATCCATATTCTGAACGACGCCGACTATGGGCAGTCTGATGCCTAAACTCGTTTTCACTGCCAGATCGATATCCTCGGCGGTTGCCCATCCATTTTCCAGTATTTCAAAATACGCCATGGCGATATAATTTTGGATCCGATTCACAATAAAGGAACGTACAAATTCTTTCATTACCACCGGTTTTTTGCCCAGCCTTTTCATTAACTCTGCGGTTGAATGAACGACCTCCGGAGATGTTTTTGGTCCGGGAACGACCTCGACCAAAGGTATAATATGTGCTGGAGCGAACCAGTGAGCGATCACCAACCTTTCGGGTCTCTTGATCTCTGCAAAGCGAAAGATATCTAACCCTGAGGTGTTGCTTGCGATAATCGCATCTTCGGGAATCAATTCATCCAACTCTGAAAAGACCCTCTTTTTTACATCTTCAACTTCAACGACCACCTCCATAGCAAAATCAACCTCATGGGCAGAAGTTTTGAGATCTGTGGAGAAGTGTATCCGGTCAAGAATTGACGGAATCTCATCACTGGAGATGCTTCCATGGTCTGCCAGCGTATTCAGACTTGACCTTATAAGTCTTACGGCACGATCGAGAGATTTTTCGTTCAAGTCCACAAGGGCCACTTCAATACCAACTCTTGCAAAAGTCAGGGCAATGGAGCTGCCCATGACACCGGCACCCACAATTAAAGATTTTTTAATATCAGCTGCTCTCATAGCATGCCTCCTTAATAATGGGGTTTTTCCCCTCTCGATTCAATACTCTCCAAACTACTAAACTGTTTATTTGTCGTTGTGTTGTTTGTCCCATTCAGCTTTTAGTTTGATCATGTGCTCGATAAACGCAAACGCTTCCTGCTCCATCCTGTCGCGGCCGAGTTTTAATATTTCAGGGTTTGAAATATCAACACCCGCCAGGGATACCCGATCCACAATCGTCCAGCAGGGGGCAGGTTCACCAGGCGGACAACCCTCCACATAAATGCCCTGGTTACGAAACTTTTTCAGGCAGTCTCCGACCAGGATCAGCTTTTCCGGTGGGATACCTTTCGGGATTTCCTTTTTACGGCCCACAAGAATAGTCAGATCGCTATTATTATCATACTGATTGAGCGCTTTGAGTCTTTCCATGGTCAGCCCAACCAGGGCCAGGCAGCTGCTGCAAGCCCCGGTGACGTCGATGTTATATTCCGGGTATTTATCGAAACCTTCCAGATAAGGGAACCATAAGGAACGGCGGGTTTCTTCGATACTGCGTCCCCGAACCTCAATCCGATCTTCCTGAAAATTCCCAAGGCCGCGTTCGTGAGCTGGGTCGAAATAGGGTACACTACCCAGGTCCAAGCCTGTCAAACGGCATGCCGTGGCATCGACGGCCACCGGGTCTTTGCCCGCAATCAGACACCCGAAGTCGGTGGGCATCGTGAAATGAGGGCCGAATCCTTCTGCCGGGCGAATCAGATCTGCAATATTCAAGTCGGCTTTGATGACCGACCAGATATCCATCATGGCTTCAGCCAGATTTGTCTGATGCATCTGATAATGAACTTTGTCCTGAACCACACCTTTCATGTTTTTCAAGGCACAGGTAAAAACCATGCTGCAGTGGGATTTGAAGATAGGCAAATTAACAATATGTTCCGCTTCAAGTATAAACCTTGGCAGAAGCACCTTTTGTATCGCTGATCTGGCATCCCTGATGGGAATCGTCAGCAGATCCTGGTCGCTTTTGATATCCCGGATATCATCCACACCGGCCTCAATTGCAGCCTTTTTAATCCCGCTGACTTCCAGGCAATCCATAGTATCGCACCCGATGGCCGCGGCTTCGGCCAGAATGATTTTTTTAGGGTTCGCCTTTTGAATAGTTTTAATAACGGCTGAAACAACAGCCGGATTGGTGTTAATGGAGGTCTCGGGGGGGCCTGGATGACCGGCGTTTGGCTTCAGGACAACCGTTGATCCCTTTTTGATTAAAGATGTCACGCCACCCAGATGATCAAGCACTTCTTCGACCATCTTTTCAAGGTCATCTCCCTTTACGATTGAAACGACTGATCTTGACATATCGATACTCCTATTGGCCTTATGTAAGCTCTTCGTGATTAAGGTTTCATAACGATTTTGTAAAATCTCTAATTATATGGAATCCAGCATTCCATTAACTCTTTAATCGGCCAGCGGGACAGGATTTCATAACCATCCTTAGTAACCAGAATATTCTCCTCCAAGCGAACACCATCCTTGCCACCTTTATGGCCGGCATAGGTCTCCAGGGCAATGATCATCCCCTCCTTCAGTTCATTGGCTGGAAACCCGACCGCTTTGGCATATGGACTGATAACCGGCGGATCATGCAACGTCAGGCCCAGACCATGACCAAAAGCGTAAGCGCCGACAGCTGCCCAGTTGTCATACCCCCAATACTCCGGAGATTGCGGCCACTTTTTCAGTATATCGTGATCGGTAGCCCCGTCTTTTATAACGCTGATTCCACCGTAAAGCATCTCGTAGCATTCCTGGTAAAGATCCTTCTGCTCCCGGGTTGCTTTGCCGCAACAGAAAGTCCGGTACACACATGATTTGTATCCCTGGTAAGAATTCCCATCCACATCAATGTAGACCAAATCCCCTGGCCGCAGGGGTTTGTCGGAAAAGGACCAGCCATAAGGATTGGTATTAAAGCCGGAGCAGCACACCAGATCCTCAGTGTGATCCGCACCCTCCTCGTAAAGGGCTTTTATTCCGATCCCAACCAGATCGCATTCCCGTATGCCTGGACGAATGGCATCCACAATGGCGGCAAAAGCCGATTCGGAGTTTCCACAGGTAATGCGCATCAGTTCAATCTCATCCCGGGTTTTGATCACGCGGGCCGCATCCATAATGGGCTTGCCGTGTCGCGTTTTGATGCCGACCTTGTCAAAGGCTCGATTAAGAATCAGTCCGCAGACTGTCCCATCAATGGCCAGCGTTTCTTTTTCCAGACCATGTTCTGCCAATAATTTCCTCACCGCATCCATAAAAATAAGGACGGCTATATGGTCCTCATCCGCGGCCACAAATTTAAATGCAGAGATTCCGGGATGCACACGCCCTTTCATCCAGGGCATGCGGCGTTCGGTTTCTTCAGGAGTACCACCGCAAAACAGGATCGGCTCGCCGTTGCGTGGCAGGAACACGCACTGAACTTCTGCCGAGCGCATAGGGGTGGTGACATAGTATGAGGTCAGATACCGGATATTGGCCTCATCCCAGGTGATGAGCGCTCCCGCGCCGGACTTATCTAACTCTGCCTTGGCTTTTTGGAGCCTTTCTTTACGCAAACGGTCATAGTTGACCCTTTCTTCATAATCCACGGCATATTTCCCAAGTGCCATAACGGTTTCCCCCTTCCCAATAGTTGTATCTAGTTATTATACCGACGTAGCCAGAAAAGGATAGAGCGGCGGATGCCAAAAAGGGAACAATCGGCGCCAAGCGGGTTTACGCCGGGCACAGTTCGAATGGCTTCCAGATCGTAGAATTACGGGGAAGGTTTTTTGCGATAGGCGCTGGGGGGTAGGCCGGACCAGCGTTTGAAGGCCCGGGTAAAACTGTGTCGGTCTGAAAAGCCCAGTTTCTCGCTGATTTCCTCGATGTTGAGCCGCTTGGATTTCAAGGCCTGGGCTGACAGCTGAAATCTGATCTGATCCCTCAATTCGGACAAGCCGTAACCGTTTTCAGCCAGACGGCGTTGCAGGGTTCGGGCACTCATATTCAGTGACCGGGCCAACTGTGCTACCGGTGCATTAAACAAATCGCATTGTTTAGCTAAGAGCCTTTTGATCTCCTCCGCCAATCCGCCATGCAGCGGAGAATCGGCTATCTGTTGATTCACAATATTCCCGGCTTGCCGGCGGATCTCCGGAAATCCGCCGGGCAGGGGGATTTCCATAATGGTGCGATCATAGATTATGGCGTTTCCCGGGGCATTCAGGACGATCGCGCTGCCGAAAAAATCTGTATACAGGAGAGTGATCTCGGACCGGCCATGGCGGAAATGAACAGCTTTGGGCGGGACGGTCTTTTTCATTAGGCGATTCGTGAGGGTTTTTATGCATGAAAATACCATTTCCGTATAGTGCCGCTCGTCCTCCTCGGAAAGCGTTCTCTCCGGCTGCAGCTTGATGATAACTTCATTTCCGGTCTCTTCCAGTTTCAGAATCAGGAGCGGCGAGATGAGTTTCTGAAGAGGTCGGGTGTTTTCAAAGGCTTCCCTCATTGTTGAGGAGGACATCAGAAAAGCCTTTAGATGGGGCATATATTCGAAATCGAAATTCTCGCCGTTTAAGAGTCCGATCGCCGGATGCCCGGCAGCCTTTTCGACCGCCATGACAATGGCATGGACGTGTTTCAAATCTATGGTGGATTGGGTAATATGGTCCAAATCAATGGAAATACCGAGCTGCCGCAGGATGTCCTGGATGTTGACACCCAGCTTCAGCGCCGTATTGATGATGCCGGGCAGCACAATCGCGGAAGTTTTCAGATCGCTCATATGAGAACCGGTTTTCATTAACCTTTCCTCTATGGCTGTTATTATTTCATGATCCCATAATAGACGCGAAAAGCTTAATCACTTGATCCAGGAACCTATGTATAGTCTTCCTCCAGATGTATTGAAAAAACTCCGTTTACCAAATTTCAGCCTCCAACTATTGTTTTATATATCTCACTTCTGCAGCATATCCCCGTTGTTTATACGATTCAAATTTATAGTGTGTCGTAATATCGCTACAAGAAGCCATTAAAAGCTAATTGGTGTTTATAAACACATAAAAAATAGTCTAAGCAGGCGACAAAAAGACACCGCCGCTTAACTCAATCGTTGTCAAACGCTTTTAAACGGAAAGCACCAGTATTATCAATACTGTCAGTGTAAATAGTAGTAGGTGTATCAGAGTCAATACAAACATATCTTTTCCATCCATTACTCATCCTCTTTACCGGGGAGGCAATAGGGCACGCGCCCGTCACCACTTTGATGCGTGCTCCTCGGTAAACCCGAACACCTTTCCGACCTGCCAGGTGGTGGTCCCGTCGCTGAAATGCCCCTCGAACCGGCCGAAGGGCTGATGGAATTTGCTGAGGATGACGCCCAGGTTCAGGTCCATCTTCCGTTCACCCTCGGGATAAAAGACGAGATTCACCTTCCCGTCCGAGGAGGTGAGTTGCCATTGGCTGAGGATATTGAGGTCATCGTAGCTGAAGTCGATGGTGTCGGTCTTGATCATCCGCCCGTCAACCCAGAACACGTTCTCCGTGTAGCCCGTCTCATTGACGCCCTGCACGAGATTGAAGCCGAGCCTTTTCCCCGATGTGTCGAATCCCCCGCCGGAAGCCCAGTTCCAGAAAGTGTGGCGGGCGAGATGCCCCAGGGTGTAATCGAGCACGCCTGATGCATTCTCCTTTTTGATGGTAAAGGTCCTGCCCTTCACGGTTATCGTGCCCTCCACGGGAAGGCCCGCTTCTTTCGTGGTGTAGTTGAATCCCGACAGCCCCACGCGCGTGACGGAGTTGAGGGATTCCCGGTAACGCCCAAAGTGAAGCTCCGCCGAAAGTTCCTTTCCCCAGGACGCCGAGAGTGCCATCGAGTCCGTCTCATTTCGCATCACCACCGACGAATTTCCCTTCGCAAACCGGACCTGACCTTTCATCGAGCTGCCCTCAAAGAAGGTTCCCATCCCCAGCGGATGAATGACGTTCCACTCGGAAAAAGATCGCCGGCTTCTGTCATAGACGTAGGCAAACATGTTGCTGAGGTATCCCAGGCTCACGATGGCAAGGCCGAACACCACCTCGTCACTGCACGCGCCGAGGTACTGCCACCGCTTGATGCGGCATGACTTGATGAATCCCTCACAGACCCGGCATCCGCTGCTTCCATAGGGGCGGAAGGCATCGAGAGAGAGATCTGCGGGAGGTTTTTTATAAATACCGAAGAGAGGACGGCCCTGGGGACTGATGAGCGAGGTTTCTTCCCTGAGTTTCATTTCATTTTCCTCC
>JAPLJO010000162.1 GCA_026388515.1 Deltaproteobacteria bacterium
GGGTTCGCTTAACCTTCCGAGGTGGCAAGGATCATGATAGGTTACGGTCATTGGAATGGATTTGCTAAATTTTATTTTTTTCTCTCTGATGAGGCGATCGAGAAAATCTGTTATGTGTACTATTTCTACATTTGAAGTGCCTTTTTCTTTATCGTAGAGCACACTAAATGCCTGGAAGCATTCAGCACAGGGTGTTACGACTGTCTCGATGCCCTTTGCTTTCCATAGGTCAGACTGACTCTGGGCATATTTCATGAACTCGCTCGCATACCCCATCTCGTAACTTCTGCCCCCGCAGCAGACCTCTTCACGGCCCATGATGCCCACGTCAACCCCGGCATTCTGGAGAAGTTTCAGGCCTGCTCGCACCGTCGGCCAAAGGGCTTTATCGAAGGAGTACCGGCAGCCTGCATGAAAAAGAACCTTGGCATTCTCAGTACCCACATTCTTAACATCAACCCCTTCCGCCCAGTCGCCGCGCTCGCTTTTCAACGCGAGCATGGTATTGTCTTCTTTTTTCAGGCTTTCGATGATTTCGGTATGCGCATCGAGGAGCTGACCCGATTCAACGCACCTGAAACGCAGACACTGCAGCACTTCATGGAGTTCGAGGTCCCGTTCAACCTTGCAGGAGACATCACACCCGCCGCACATCTGACATTGATAGATCATGTCCGCAAATGAATCGCTCAACTCCGTCCTGCCCTGCAGTAGCGATAACGCGGCAATCTGCCTTCCTCCCCCGGACCATCCATGGAAATGATACTTCTCAATACTGGGGCAGACGCCTAAAAAACGCCGATCGCTCATCACCGGGTGAGGTATCCACTTACAATAGGAACACCTCGTGCATCGCATCATATCGTCTCGATAGTCTTCCAAGATCATATCTCATTCTCCTTGGTCATAGAGTTTAGGCAATAACCATCCATTCCGGTTTAGAAACACAGTTTGCCGGGATTCATGATGCCGTTGGGATCGAAAATCTGCTTGAGCCGTCTCTGTCCGATGACCGTCTGTATGTCCCGCCCGTAGGCAACCCTGTTCCACTCCCCATAGGGCCGCGAGAAGAACCCCCCCATTTTCGCCATCTCCGAAGCGCTGTGTGTCATGAACTGCTTTATATTCTCTTTGTCATCCGGAGCGTCTGTCTCATAGGGACAATTAAACTCGAGATGGCAATTGACGCCTTGAACACAAGGCTGAATGTAGACGCCCATTTGTGAAGCATCATATTGATGGCCGCCTGCCAGCTCCGTCATCTTTTGTATGAATCCGGGAGTTTTATCCATGGTGGTGAGGAAGAATAGGTCACTGCATTCTCCACCTGACCGCAGTTTCCAATAGGTCCCTTGCGAAGGATGATAAAGTGCGTGCGCAATATCATCCGCCTGCGCCCCGGGAATGGCGGTCTTGAGCTTGAGTCCCAACCGCTGCGCTATCTGGTCGGCTTCACTTTTCTGGTAGGCAATCTTTTCTTCAGGCAGGAGACCCGCACCATCAATACTGAACACAAGAATCCAAGCGGGAAGTTTCTTTTGCAGGGAATCGACCTCATCCCGCTTGTGTCCCAGGACCGCCGCAAGGTTGGATCGATTGATGATGAATATGTCTTCCCCTAATTTCTTGTACGTGAGCTCATACGCCATGTCTATCAATGGGTCGGGAGCACGGCTCGGCACGAGGAAAAGCTTTTGTACTTTGAATAATGGCCGGCATCGTATGGTGCCCCAGGTGACAATCCCGATGGTGCCCTGGGCGCCCTGGAGTAAGCGGGTGAAATCAACCTGGCTCGGGCCCATGCCCCGCATCAGGGCGCGCCCGGCGAGCAACTGCTCTTCAATGCTGCCGGGACATCCTGCCGAGCCCGTCCAGAGGATATCGCCATTTCCATAGACAACCTCGACGCTGCCGAGCGGATCCATGGACTCCCAGTGGTGACGAGGAACGGTTATCGGTGTTCTCTCAAGAAAACTGGTGAGAACAGATTTCGATGGCCGCGGCATAAATGGGATGAGCGGTGCCAATCCCTCTTTATATAGCGCCGGTATCAGCTCCGGAAAGGTAACGCCCGGTTCGATCGTGGCAACGCGATTGCGACGGTCAACACGAATAATTTGTTTCAAGCCGCTCAAATCAACGATGACGGCTCCTCCTACTTGAGGAACAGTATCACCATAAAAATGAGGAGGACCGGAGCTTATTGGGATCAATGGCGTTAACGTTTCATTGGCCCATTTCACAATAGGCTCCACCTCGCTTCGCTTCCGTGGCTTGACAATGCATCGGGGGCGTATTGACGGAACAAAACTCTTATCATGTGAATGATCATCCAAAATATCGCTTTCATAATAGACGTTCCCTGACCCTACTATAGATTCAAGAGCACTAATTACAGCCATATGATCACCTCCTTGATAGATAGATAAACAGACAAATAGTAAAAATAGTATTTCATTTTTATTTAATTTTAATTAATCTGTCAAGAATTATTTATATGTTGGCTTAAATTAAGTAATATACTAATATAATCAATATATTATGATATATATAAATAATTGATAATTTTTTTTGAATGATATTTATTGAATACCTACTGCGGAGTAATATAATATACAATTGTGTAGTATAATAGATTATGTTTATTCATTTCTCATTCATGAATGGGAAAATCTCCAGGTCGTTTGTAACAAATGGAATGACTCAAAAGATCAATTTAGACGAGAATAAAAAGCAGATGCAGCGTGGGGGATCACACGGTTAATATTGATAGGAGATGTTGAGAAGATGGCTGATTCAGGCTTGATTCCGATTGCAAAAAAAGATCCGAACTTAATGGCCCCAATCATGGTGGGAGCTTTCGATTTCGTGTGCTATTCTCAAATCATTGGGCTTACCAAACTCTCATTAGACGATATCATGGATTTTTCAGCCGGTGTATTTTTCAGAACGGGTGCCTAGTGTAGTGTCTCATAAATAAGTTGAATAGAATGATGTTCTCAAATCAACAATTTCACGCTCATGATTGCTGCCTTGATTAGGTTCTTAACAGATAATTATACGAGTTCCCCGATTTTAAGGAGAGGCAAAGGCGATACAAAGAGTTTTTTCCATCCCAACAGGCGAAACGGCAACCCATAGGCCAATCCCATGAGTTGAGTCAGATATATAATGGGCATATTGAACCGGGTCTTTCGATAATGCGCAATCGCTTCTTGTCGAGAGTCAAGATTCATCTGGCACATAGGGCAAGCCACGACGATCGCCTGCGCACCCGCCTGTTGAGCTGCCTCCAGCACCTGACTGCTCAGTTCAATAACAATAGAGGAATCAGAAGCGGCATAAGAGCCGCCGCAGCACTCGGTTTTATGAGACCATTGCACCGTTTCGGCACCAAGAAAACCCAGCAGCCGATCCATAGATACAGGTTGTTCCGGATCGTCGAACCGAGCGACCGCTCGGGGCCGGGTGAGAAGGCAGCCGTAGTAAGCAGCCAGACGTAAACTTTTCAGGGAACGGTGCACGGAGATGGTCAGGGCCTCTTCACCGACATCTTCCATGAGAAATCGCAGGAGATGTATTACGTCGGGCATGGGATAAGGAGAACGACTGAGCTCGTTTTCCGCAGACCTAAACCCATCACGCTTTCCAGTTATTTCCCGTGACGCCGTTGCAAGCCTGCTAAAACAACCCGCACAGGGGGTCATCACCCGGTCAAAGCCCATCCAGCGTGCCAGGTCAAGATTGCGACGGGCAAGGCTAATACCCAACTCGCGGTTCAGGCTGTGGGCGGCAGTAGTGCCACAGCAACTCCAATCCTGAAGCTCCATGAGAGAGATTCCGAGCAGTTTGCACACAAGCCTGATGGAGTCGCCATATTCACGGGCTGGTCCATGCAGGGAACATCCGGGGAAATAACAAATCTCTTTCATCTTTTCTATCTCCTTAGCGTGTCTCACAGACAGATGTGGCAGGATAGGCAAAGCCACAGGGTCTCCAAGGATAGGAGGGGTTTTTCCCTCCCCATACGGATCAGTTGAAGGACCTTCCGGGGTGTAAAGTCGAAAAGATGACCGTTCGGGCAGCCACCTGAGCATTTTCCGCATTCAAGACACTGGTTGATATCCACACCACAGGCATCCAGGATTTCCCGTGACATTTCATGTTCCATTTCGTCAAGGCGAGGGGGGCGAAATGTTTCGGTGTTCATGGTCTGACCTTTCCCCGGATTAGGGCAATGGCCCGCCCGCCCGCCGCCATACCCTGTTCTATCGCTTCGTCGATACCCACCGCATAACGGCATCCGCCGGCGGTAAAGACACGGCGCGGCGCGGAAGGAAACTGGTCATGGTCCAGAAAACCGTAGACGTCGGTTCCGACATTAAAACTCTGAGCAAGCTCCTGAGTTTCAGGATGTGGTACCACTGCCGGCGCCAGGATCACAAGGTCCACAGCGACCTCGACAGGAATACCCATAAGGGTATCCTCAGCCCGAACGATGAGCCGGCCGTTCTCCGGCAAAACCTTTGCGGGGCGTCCACGGACATAACGGACATGCTTCCGCTCGATGACATCCCGGACGAATTCCTCGTATCCCTTACCACAAATGCGGCAGTCTATATAAAAGACATAGATCCGGGCGTCGGGTAAAAGGTCCCTAACGAGACCAGCCTGCTTGGCAGTATACATACAACAGATCTTTGAACAATACGGATTACCTCTGGATCGATCGCGGGAGCCCACGCAACTGATAAAGGCTACAGCGCTTGGGTTCCTATCCGTTTTCAGGCTTTCTTCTTGAAGCCGCTCCTCGAATTCCAGCGATGTTATAACGCCTGGATAAATGCCGTACCCGTACTCGCCATAAATCGATACATCCATAAGAGTTAATCCAGTAGCCAGAATCACCGCCCCCGCCTCAATTTCCCGTGTGATTCTGTCCCCGCTGTTTTGCGTCATAACCTGGAAGTTCCCCCTCTGGGTCGTAACCGCCGAGACCGTGGTTTCTGTCAGAACGGTTATTTGTGGATTGACTTCCAGCAAATGATGAAGACTATTCAACAAATCCCGCGGGTTGTCCCCCTTAGGGTAACGCCGGAAGAGCCTGTTCAACATTCCCCCGAGAATGCGATCTCTTTCCACTAGGACAACCGGCAGTCCAGTTTCCCCCATGATAAGAGCGGCGCTCAGGCCGGCGGGGCCGCCTCCGACCACCAGAACGGTATCTGTTTTATCATACATGACGGACTTCATCGCCTCCTCAATCGTTTCAGGATATTGTTAAGAGATACGGTGTTGGCCTCGAATCCAAGTTTTTCAACCGGTACGCCCAGAGCAAGGGCGATAAGCTGAGATAAGTCGATGACAGGAATCTGGAAATTCTCCTGGTACCGTGCATTGAGATCAGGCTGTTCCCGGTCCAAGGCCACATTGCACCCGGGACAGACAGTGGTGATCAATTCCACACCAGCATCCCGAGCGCTGCAGAATTTTCTATACAAATGCGGCTCGACCGTTTCAACCCGGTGGGTAAACCCTCGGCCCACAGCATAACCGCAGCAAAGCGACCGCTCCGGGTAGAAAACGGGCGTACCGCCCAAAGACATCACGATGTCTTCATGAAAGGTTGGATACCGTTCGGCATCCAGAATATTGATCTGCTGAGCCAGGTAGTGGCATCCATAATGTACCCCAATCCGCAGTTTATGCAGGGGGAAGACGACCTTCGCGGCTATGATTTCCTGGAGACGGCACCAGAGTTCTTGGATATGAAGGATATGGGTCCGGCCCGTGTACTCGTAACCCCAGCGGCCGATCAGGCGGTTCGCACTTTCGAGGAGCGCAGGACGGCTGAGGAGTAAATGGGAAAGCTCCCTCATATAGCCGTAGCATCCGTTGCAGAAAGCATAGGTATCCAGATTATGTCGTTCTGCGATGGCCAGATTCCGAGCCGTGGCCGCCAGGGACACCTCGGGTTTGTATGCCGAACAAGTCAGGAGGTAACCGGAACAACAAGTCTGGTCGGCATCCATGACCGCCTCAATACCAACCATAGACAGAATTTCACGGATGGCGCTCTCTGTTCCGGGATACTCCAAGCTTCCAGTGCAACTCCGAAACAGAAATACTGCATCCGGAATATTGGGGATCTTATCCTCTGGTTGGACAACTCTGCCCTCACGCACCGGTGATCTTCCCTCCAAGGTATTTCAGGACAAGGGCCTCATTGTTGTCGGGAATCCCTTCCAGATCGGACGTGGTTCCCGTCAGATCGAAAAGGGCTCTGTATTCCTCCCGGGCTTTGTCGGATATCCCCGGCCACGGACTCAAGCCAAGGCGGCCCCTGAGACCCATTATCCGTTCCCGCCCCTTTGGACTACCGGGTGCGAAGGTGAGGCCATCCTTAAGGGCGCGCAGGGCAAAGCGCTTGAATATGGCGGCGTACCGCATCCCGTGGCAGTTCTCAAGCGCACGATACCGGACCTGCATGATCAGCAGGGGAAAATGAATGCCCACGGGGCAGAGGGAATAACAGCCGGCGCACCAGAAACAGCGCCAGATTTCCTCACTGTCGAGCCATCTTTCCTTCTGGCCCATCAGTATATCCCGAATGATTTGGCGGGGATTGAAAGACGGCGAAACGCGGGCTACAGGACAGGCGCCCGTGCATTTGCCGCACTGTAGACAGCTCTCGATGTTATCCACTAAGCCGTAAGCATCGACCTCTTCGCGCAGATTTTTTTCCAGATCCAAGGCATTATTACGCATTTACACCCACTGTTATACAATGCTACCAATTAATCGCCGCGTAAATAGTACATTTAAGGTGAATTTATTGTATCTTAATTAATGATCCTTATCTTTTTATGAAGCGGGCTCGATGAAGAAGAAGGAATCTCCCGGCAGGCCTCGGCGAACCGGGAGATCTGTTGTATTATTTATGGCTTCACCGTGGTCGAGCT
>JAPLJO010000090.1 GCA_026388515.1 Deltaproteobacteria bacterium
GTGCGCCGCCGATTGTACGCGAGATGATTCACGTATCACATACTGCAGGCGTCGGACCAATGGCTTCAGTTGCCGGCGTTCTTTCTGATTTTGTTGGAAAAGATCTTTTAACTAAATCTCGTAATGTAGTCGTCGAGAACGGAGGTGATATCTTTATCCAGCTTGAATCAGGTAGTGTCAGGGCAGGGCTCTTTGCGGGGAAGTCTCTATTAAGTATGAAATTCTAAATTGTAATTAAGGCAGAAGAGACACCACTGGGAATCTGCACATCTTCGGGAACAGTAGGTCCTTCGATCAGCTTAGGGAAGGCTGACGCAGTCTGCGTGACGTCGCCGAAGGCATCTCTCTCCGATGCAGCAGCCACTATGATAGGAAATCTAGTTCAAGAGGAAAGCGATATTGAAAGGGCAATCGATTACGGCTCAAAGATAGAAGGTGTCCTCGGCATTGTGATTATTATTGGAGCGAAAATGGGGGCCTGGGGTCAGATTGAGTTTTCGTAGCTTTCATGGCTTAGTTTACATAACATATCTTATCAGACGTTTTATTATAACATTAACTTTATATGTAAGTGGCAAAGAGAGGCTAAAATGATGGACTCGTTGAATGGACCTGTTGCCCTGTGTTACTTACAAATTTTCAGATACCAGTTTTTTGATAAGGTCGTTTTGCTTCTGGTTAAGTTTCTTGGGAACTGTGACATTGATTATGACGTATTGATCTCCCTTCCCACTGCCCTTGAAAATCGGAATGCCAAATCCTTTCATCCTGATTTTTGTATTGTTCTGTGTACCGGCAGGGACTTTAATTCTTTTCGTCTCCCCCGCCAGCGTTTCAACGTCGACGGAAGTGCCCAGGACGGCCTGCGAATAAGTAATGTCCTTTCTGTACATGATATCGTTGCCATCACGAACAAATACCGGATGATCCGGCACGATAATGAGAATATACAAATCTCCGGGAGGGCCTCCGTCTGTTCCCGTAAGACCTTTCTCAGCGAGTCGCAATTTCTGGCCCGATTTTATACCCTTTGGAATCTTTATGCTGATTTGCTCGGTTTTATCACCCTTCTTCAAAGTGATATGTTTCTCAGCCCCGCCGAAGACATCATTGAGAGAAATTGATAACTGATATTCGACATCCTGTCCCTTTTGTGGATTATTCTGGTAATAATATCCGCCGTCTGCGTCTGAATAATCGGAAAATGGTTCAGCACCGCGCGTTCGATAAACCCTTTGATGTCCCCTGCCGCCGCCGCTTCTGAATACTCTTGAAAAATCCCCCGAAAATCCCCCACCGAAACCAAGGTCCCGCAGAATATCGTTTATATCGAAATTTCTGAAAATATCTTCCTGAGTGAATTTCTGACTGAACGCCTGGGAACCGAAATTATCATACTGCTGACGCTTTTCAGCGTCCGACAGGACCGCGTAGGCTTCGCTTATTTTTTTGAATTTTTCTTCTGAATCTTTACCGGGGCTTCTGTCGGGGTGATATTTCAATGCGAGCTTTCTATAGGCCTTTTTAATTTCATCAGCCGTCGCTTCTTTTGTGACCCCCAAAGTCTTGTAGTAATCATCAGCCATTTGTGTGTCGTCCCTGATAACATGCCAATGTCATTATCTATCTCTATTGCATAATCAGATTCTTGTTTTCTGAAAATTGATTCCTTACCATTTTAAACACCGAGAAATTCTTTTCAGCCACATTTGGCGGAAAATCGGTCCTGAATACATCCTCCCACGTATCTAATTCTATATCAAGATATGGTGATAGTGCACCAAGCATTATCGTGTTTGCTATCCGCCGATCCCCTTCTTTCAGGGCAAGTTTTGTGGCGTTCAGAAAATGAATATCATTAAAGTATTTTCTTATAATTTCTTCGATATTATGCGGGTAGGGCGCCTCTCCCAGATTTACGGACGGCGGATATATCTCTTCTTCATTAATGATAATCACCCCGCTTGATCTCATATAATCAAGATATCGAAGTGTTTCTAATTTTTCGAATGAAAGCATCACATCGACATCACCTTTTCTCGTAAGGGGTGAATATACCTTCTTTCCATAGCGGACATGGCTTGATACACACCCGCCTCGCTGTGCCATTCCATGCACCTCGCTTTTCTTCACATCAAATCCCGATTTCATGAGCACCGCAGAGAGTATATCGCTCGCACGAATGATTCCCTGCCCCCCTACCCCGACCATTAAAATGCTGCGCACACCATTGCTGTTACTCATTACCCGACACCTCCATTATTGCTCCCGCTTTACATAACTGGAGGCACAGGTTGCAACCATTGCACAGCGCGGTGTCGATGACCGCGATGCCTTCCTGATTTTTTCTTTTCTTTGGTATTGTTATATCCTTCATATCTTCAAAACGCTTCCATGCAATGGGCGGGCATCCAAGGCCGAGACATAATTTACACCCCGTGCATTTTTCGGTATCAATCATGAGAGGCTTTTTCTTCCTCTTTCTTTCTTTTTTCAGAAGCACACAGGGACCCTGAGAGATAATAAGCGACGGACCTTCCGTCGAGAGTTCTTCCTTGATGATTTTTCGTGTGGTTTTCATATCGAAGGGATCAACGACATGAACATTCCTGATGCCGAGCGTTTTCCCCAGCTCCACCAGATCCAGCTGAGCAGCAATATCACCCTGAAGAGTGTAGCCTGTCGCGGGATGCTCCTGCATGCCAGTCATGGCGGTGGTTCTGTTATCGCAGATTATCACGACGGCATGGCTTTTGTTATATGCCAGATTCAGCAATGAGGTAATGCCTGAATGAATAAAGGTTGAATCGCCTATGACGGCGACCACCCTTCCCTTCCCCTTCTCTTTCAGCGCTTTGCTCATGCCATGGGCCATACCGATACTTGCCCCCATGCAAACGCATGAATCGAGCCCCTCGAGGGGTTTCATGAAGGAAAGAGTGTAGCAGCCAATATCTCCCGTCACGAAACAGTCGAATTTTCCCAGGACGTAAAAAAGACCCCTGTGAGGGCAGCCGGGGCACAGATTGGGAGGCCGTGCCGGAATCGGCGGTAATGAAAATTGCCTTGATTCTGATGATGAACCAGCCATCGCTGCTTCAATAATTCCCGGATCGAATTCATTGGTATAGGGAAATATTATTTTACCCGTGACCTCAATCCCGAGGCTTCTGATCTGTTCCTCAAGAAACGGGTCCAGTTCTTCTATCACAAAGAGTTTTTTAACCTTCGAGGCAAACTCTTTAATCAGTTCGGCGGGCAGTGGATACACCATGCCGAGCTTGAGATATGAATAATCAGGATAAATATCTTTTGCATAATTATAGGTCATTCCCGCGGTGATAATACCGGTGTCCGGATCGTTCATTTCAATTCTGTTTTCGGAAAATGTTTCTGCATATTCCTTCAATCTGATCATTCTTTTTTCAACTTCCACTCTTCTTGCGCGCGCTTTTGCAGGAACCATCACATACTTGTCAGGATTATACCGGATTTCCGTTCTGTCTTCCCGCGGCGCCGGTTCGCCAAGCTTTACAATGGATTTTGAGTGCGACACACGCGTCGTGGTTCTCAGAAAAACGGGTGTATCAAACGCTTCACTTATATCAAACGCAAGTCCTATGTAGTCTTTCGCCTCCTGGCTGTCCGAAGGCTCAAGCATCGGTATCTTGGCGAAGCGCGCATAGTTTCTATTGTCCTGCTCATTTTGCGAACTGTGCATCGATGGATCGTCTGCGGTCATTATCACGAGACCGCCATTGGTCCCCGTGTAACTGACTGTAAAAAGGGGATCAGCCGCGACATTCACGCCCACATGCTTCATCACCACAAGGGCCCGCGCTCCCGCGAGCGCTGCGCCGATACCAACTTCCATCGCCACTTTCTCGTTGGGCGACCATTCCGCATAGACACCGTCATATTTCGAGAATTCTTCGATTACTTCGGTGCTCGGCGTGCCGGGGTATCCCGATGCGAACGTCACGCCGCATTCGTACGCACCGCGGGCAATCGCTTCATTTCCTGACATAAATACTTTCATTCTCTCGCTCTATCCTTTCTCAACTGAGCGCGGCAATCCTGCGTTTCATGATCAGATTCATGAGTGGATCATTGTTTAATTTCAATGCCTGCCTGTAGTATTCGAGCGCTTCTTTTTTGTTGTTCATTCTCTCGTGCATACGCGCGATATTCGCCGCGTTGACCGCCTTGAACTGTTCACCTTCAATCGCAGTATCCGCATTTTTAAATGATTCGAGCGCATTCGAAAATTCGCCTTTTCTTTCGTAACAGTACCCCAGTCCATAATACGCGAGTGAGATCAGCACATTATCCTTCGACGAATTTTCAGTAAACATCTTGTATGCGTCTATTGCCTTATCCGTCTCGTTCATCTCGTAATAGGCATTGCCGAGATTGAAGTATGCACGCGCTGCAGCATCGCTGCGGGAATATTCTTTAATGAGCGTGTCGTATGTTTTTACCGCATCCTTCTTAAAATCGCTGCCCGTGGCGTCCTTCCCCGCAGTCTTTGACTGAGTCATAATTGCCTCGGTATACATTTTTTCCGCCTGGTTTTCATAATAGAGGCTGTATAAAACAACCCCCGCTACCAGTAGAAATACACCGGCAGCTGTGCCGGCTGCGATGAAGAGTTGCCTTTTATGCATCAGTATAAATTCGACAACCCCTTGTGAAATTGTCTGCAGTTTATCCGGCTCCAGAAGTTCCTTTTTATCGCTTTTTTTGACCACCGTGTCGCTCCTCCTCATTATTTTGAAGAATTATTTCGAGAATATCATCGGGTATACGAACAATCGTGCCGTTTCTTTCAGTGAATGCATGGACCGTAAAACCTTCGGTAATAATCGTATCCGATTGTTCCCTCGTTATCCGGTAGTTGATGCGCATGCTTGCACGCCGCACACGGGATATATACGCCTCCACTGCAAGCACCTCATCATAGAGTGCCGGGCTGTGGTAGTGGCAATATGACTCGGTGACAGGCAGATAGTATCCCCTCATTTCGAGGTTGGCATAGATTATACCAATTGAGCGAAGCAGTTCAGTTCTCGCAGACTCAAACCAGCGAAGATAATTTGCATGATACACGATACCCATCATATCCGTATCAGCATAGAGGACGCGTACTTTTGTTCTGAATGTCCTCAATAAATTTCCTCCAGTTTCCAAGAAATCCATCCATGAAACAGTATCCGGGTGTTACCACTATCTAACTTTTCTTCGCCCCGGTTTCACCAAATGACAAGACGGTACGTATATTCTCTTCTTTTCTTGATGAATATACCGCAAAGGGACTTGGGTCCGATGCATGTGTTCTGATTTTAAACGGTGTAGGATGATCGCTCATTATAGCTATTCTATATTCGCCTAATTGTCCGACTTCGCCAAGTATCGTGCCGACGATTTTCCTGTCGAAATCCTCTATCGCCCGTATCTTCCCTTTCATATTACCTTCATGACTCATCTCGTCGGGGGCTTCAACATGGAGAAACACAAAGTCATTCATCGTAAGGAACTCAAGTGCCTTCGCTGCCTTACCTTCGTAATTGGTGTCGATGTATCCAGTTGCTCCATCGACATGGAGCAATTCAAGCCCCGCGTAATAGCCTATGCCCCGTAAAAGGTCAACCGCAGATATCAGACCGCCGCGAACCGGATAACGGTCAGAGATCGGGGCCATCCGTGGTTTTTTCCCTTCACCCCATAACCAAATGGAACTTGCGGGTCGCTTTCCTGAATCGACGCGCTCCCTGTTCACGCTGTGGTCGCGAAACAGCACACGCGAACGTTTCACGAGATTGACCAGAAACGAGGCGGCATCTCCCTGTGGAAGATACCGGTTGCTGTTCTGCCCTACAATATCGTGGGGTGGTGTCGTTACCACCCGGAGTGAACCGCCCTTCAATACCATGATGTTCCGGTAACTCACCCCGGAATAAAATCTGCATTGATCCGATCCTGCGAACGCATTCAAATCGTCGATAAGCAGGCCGGCCTCCTGCGACGAAATATGACCGGCGCTGTAATCTTCCATGACCGGATCTTCATCGTCGCCCAACGTTACCAGGTTGCACCTGAATGCGACGTCGTCCGGCGAAAGGGATATGCCGATACTCGCCGCTTCGAGAGGGGCACGACCTGAATGATATATATGAGGATCGTAACCGAGCACTGAAAGGTTGGCGACATCGCTTCCCGGCGGAAAACCCCGTGGAATCGTGTCTATCAATCCGGCCGTACCCATGCACGCAATGCGGTCCATATGGGGTGTGGCGGCATATTCAAGAGGCGTCTTTCCTCCCAGTTCGTCGGCAGGATTGTCGGCCATGCCGTCACCGAGGAGAAGAATATATTTCATGTCAGCCGTGGATCCTCTATTCTGATAAGTACCGTGCGTCCCTGCACCATATCGAGCTTGTTGATTTCGTCGAGGGCTTTTTGCACGTTGCTTTCACGCGCCCTGTGTGTGGTCATGACAATCGGTACTGTGCCTTCCGTCTTCCTGCCCTTTTGAATCACCGATGCGATGCTGATATTGTGGGCGCCGAGAATGCCTGAAATCTTCGACAATACACCGGGCCGATCCACCGCTGAAAACCTGAAATAATAATTGGTAATCACTTCTTCCATCGGGAGAAGCTGTATGTCGTCGATTTCATTTTTACAGTATGAGCGCAGCGGCACTCGTCTCCATATCCCCTTTTCCATATCCCGCGAGATATCGATAAGATCACTGACCACGGCGCTCGCCGTCGGCATCATCCCGGATCCCTGTCCATACAGAAATACTGAATCCGACGCATCTCCTACTACGTGAAAGGCATTATAATTTCCGTTGACGCTGGCAAGAATATGGTCGAGCGGTATCATTGTAGGGTGAATTCGTGCCTCAATCTGCGCGTCTCTTTGAATCTCGATGGCAAGCAGTTTTACGACGTAATCGAGTTCCCGTGCGAATTCTATGTCCTGTCTGTTGATTCCCGAAATGCCTTCACAATAGATATCATCGAGACAGACATTCTTGCCGTACGAGAGTGCGAGGATTATCGCCAGTTTGTGTGCGGTATCGATACCTTCAATATCATATGTCGGATCCGCTTCGGCATGCCCCAGTTCCTGGGCTTCTCTGAGGACGTCGTGAAACGGTTTGTTCTCTTCAGTCATTTTTGAAAGTATATAATTCGACGTTCCATTCATAATACCCCAGATTGATTTAATATTGTTCGCGGCAAGACTCTCCTTAAGCGTTTTTATAATGGGAATTGTTCCTCCGACGCTCGCTTCAAAACCGATATTGACCTTTTCTTCGTCAGCCACGCGGAATATTTCATTTCCATGTGTTGCCAGCAGGGCCTTGTTAGCGGTGACGACGTGTTTTCTGTTCTTCATGGCCTCGATGATGAACGACTTCGCCGGTTCGAACCCTCCCATCAGTTCAATCACTATTGATATGTCAGGGTCATTTAAAATAACTGCGGCGTCGCCGGTCAATTGTTCATCCCTGAGGGAAACAGATCGTTTCCGCTTCGTATCGATATCAGCAATTGCTTTTATTACGAGATTTCTCCCGAGGCGCTTTTTTATAAGCTCGGCATTGTCATGAAGCAGCTTTACCACTCCGGTACCCACGGTACCGAAGCCTATCAAACCCACATTAATTGCCTTCTTCACGTTCGTCTTTCCTCACGGCATTTTAATAAGTTACTGTACATAGATAGTTTCGAAGAAAAACTCAACCTGTTTTTGCAAGTTCAAGCCTTTCACCCCATTTTCGCAGAAGAACCCTTTTGAGGTCTCGGTGCTCCGGTTTTTGCAGCCCCGGGTCGTCATCAAGAAGACACAGTGCCTCCTTCCTCGTATCATTGAGTATCTTTCCGTCTCTTAAAATATTGGCTACTCTGAAGTCCGGGATTCCCGACTGCCGTGTTCCCATGAAATCGCCGGGACCCCGGATCAAAAGATCCTCTTCGGAAATGCGAAATCCATCATTTGTCTCTTCCATAACTTTCAATCTTTTTTTCGCGTCACGGGACGATAGTGTGTGAGTAATTAAAATACAATACGATTGAATATCTCCTCTCCCCACCCTTCCGCGCAACTGGTGCAGTTGCGAGAGGCCGAAGCGTTCCGCATGTTCCACGATCATCAGGGACGCGCCGGGAATATCTATGCCTACCTCTATGACCGTCGTGGCTACGAGGATATGTATCTTTTTTGTTATAAAATCATGCATGATTACATCTTTTTCATGACTCTTCATTTTTCCGTGAATGAGACCAACCGTATAATCGGGAAATATATCGTTTTGAAGATGCTGAGACATTTTTGTTGCATCCTTGAGATCAAGACTTTCCGATTCTTCTACGAGAGGATATACGACGAACGTCTGATTGCCTTTGCCTATTTCTCTCCTGATGATTTCATACACCCTGTGGCGGTCGCGTTCGAGAAATACTTTTGTCTTAATGGGATTCTTGCCCGGAGGCATCTCGTCAATGACGGAAATATCAAGATCTCCGTACACCGTCATGGCGAGTGTCCGGGGAATCGGGGTTGCCGTCATCACCAGCACATCAGGAATGAATCCCTTCTCCCGGAGCAATGCCCGCTGAGCGACGCCGAATCGATGCTGTTCATCTATAATGACAAGGCCGAGCTTCCTGAATTTCAGTCCTTCCTGAATGAGCGCATGCGTACCCGCGATTATGTCAACATTTCCGCCGGCTGCATTGTCATACAGCTCTTTGTGTTTTTTCGACTGAATGCTTCCCGTAAGGAGTTCCGCCTTCACGCCGGTTTCTTCGGCCCATGATTTGATGTTTGAGTAATGCTGTGCGGCAAGAATCTCAGTAGGCGCCATTATGACCGACTGATAGCCATTTTCGGCGGCGATGAGCATCGCCGCCATTGACACGACTGTTTTGCCGCTTCCTACGTCTCCCTGAAGAAGTCTGTTCATCGGGTATGGCTTATTCATATCCTCCATTATTTCTTTAATGACTCTTGCCTGCGCACCGGTAAGAGAAAAAGGAAGCCGGGAATAAAATGTATCAAGCAGGAAGGTGTGACGCGTATCAAAGGCGATACCCTTTTCGAGTGCGTAGCCCTTTTTTTTCATGCCCATTCCGAGTTCAAAGAAGAAAAACTCGTCAAATACGATTCTTTTGTGAGACGCTGACGCATGCTGGTTATAGAGCTCCATATTCTCATCTTCACCGGGAAAGTGGATGCGTTGCAGCGCATCAGCCATGGAGATGAAGTGGTTTCTCCTGCATATCGCTGAAGGGATTGGACTTGGCACATGGTGAGAATACTCATTGACTGCATGGTTCATAATCGTGCGAAAGCGCCTTTTATGAATACCCTCCATTTCCGGATAGACGGGTATAATCCTCTTCATGTGCATGAATTCATCGTCCTCGCCGCGATCGTCAATGAATTCATAGTCGGGATGTATCATTTCCTTTCCGAATAACTGACCCCGCATTTCACCCGTCATGAAACAGCGCCGTCCCTTTACAAACTCCTTCTTTAGATACAAGAAACTCCCATGGAACCACTTGGCGGTGAATGTTCCCGTGCTGTCACGTATCGTGGCTTCAAATATTTTTCTCCGCGCGTATCGACGCTCAGTGGATTGAATCACTTCCCCGATAACCGTTTCCCGTGAGCCTACCGCTGCAGCGGCGATTGATGAGATATTTCTTCTATCTTCATAGCGTCTCGGGACACAATAGAGCAAATCCTCAAGGTTCACAATTCCCCTCTTCTCAAGTAATGCTGCTATCTTGGGGCCGATACCTTTTATGTACTGAACCGGTCTTGAAAGTGTCTCAAAACATTCATCCAGATCCTGTATCCGCGCATCTCCATCGCGTGATTCTTTTGCAGTACGTGAATTCACTTCCCTTAGTATAGAGATGAGATGAAGAGCCGTGGTGATGTGTTTCTTCTTTTCTTCTTCGTGCAGTTCGTCGAATCGGACAAACAGGGCATACAGCTCCCCGATAAGAACATCACTGTCGCCGCATGCAGAGTCTTCCTGGAGGATTGCTTTCAATGCAGCGATAAGCCCTTCCATCGTCGACTCGACGTTCTTCACCACCGATAAATTTTTGAATGAATGTTTGGATAGAAACTGTAGAGGATTTTCTATTCTTTCCAGAATATCTTCGAATTGTTTCATTACGATACGTATGGTGTTGTAATAGGAATGCCGTGCATTGAACGTTAACAGATATAGGGTTAATTCACAAGGCGCGATTTGAATTTTCTC
>JAPLJO010000120.1 GCA_026388515.1 Deltaproteobacteria bacterium
GCCTTCATCAAAACTTTTATCACGCGGTTTATCACCGTTTCCATCTGGAGCTGCCGCCCCATGGTGATTTCCGGGGCGAAGGTACGGATGATGCGGAGGTGTTCTTCACTCGGAAGGGGGGTGACCTCGACGCGCTCCGCCACGGGAATATCCCAGGGAATCTTCGCCTTCACGCTCTCGACGGTGACGCCGGGGTGGACACCGGCGATATACATTTCCTTTGAGACAGGGTCGAACTTGAAGACACCATCCTGGGTGATGAGGGCGCTCGGCCCTGAGTCCTCAGACATGCCCGCCCTTGTGCGGGAGTCTCCACCCTCCAGGTAGCCCGGCGAGGTGAAATAATCCAGCTTGTTCACGAACTCGCCGCCGCGCATCGTGAAAACCGTGCGCTTCGAGTAGCCAGCGAACTCCGGCGCCCCGCCGGCCCCCATGAGCCGCATCTCGAAATTATCCGGGTCGCCTATATAGGAACTGTTCACGTTGCCGAAGCGGTCTATCTGGGCCACCCCCAAAAACGACACGTCCACGTACCCCTGGTTGACGATGGTCGTGAACACATCGAACATGTCGCAGCCGTAAGAGTAGCCGCGTGAGCAGCTTGTGTCGGCGATATGGAGCGGCACCTTGAAGGGCTCCAGCCCCACGATGCCCGCCTCGGTGACAATGACCGAGTTCGGGGCGTGGGTGTTCCGGGCGAGCACCCCCGCCGCCATGGGAATCCCCTGCCCGATCACCACCATCTCGCCGTCTTCGATTTCCAGCGAGGCGCGGTAGACAATCAGCTCATCAATGGTATAGCGTATACCCATCACCTTTTCTCCCTCTTTGTCATTCCCGTGAATCCCGTCCCCGTAAAAGCGGAGACGATGCCTGGACTCCCGCATTCGGGGAAGTGAAGGTCACGAAGCCATCAACCCTCGCGGAGGACCCCCTTCTCCCCGAGCATGGCGACAAACTCTTTCATCGTCATCCCGAACTTCTCCGAGTACCCTGCGCCGTCCCACTCCCTCGTGAAGGTGTAGCCGTAGTCCGCCGGAACGCTGGGGAAGGGTTTTGCTTTCAGCGCCTCCAGCGCCTCTTTCCCGAACTTTTCGATATAGTGGCGGAGGTATTCCTCCCGGTCCGTGACCCCGTAAATCCACTCGTCCATCCAGGCCTTGAATCCTTCCGGCGTGCCGACGGAGGCGAAGCAGAGCGCCCGGAATATCAGGTCGTAGTCATAGCACCCGGCCATCTCCGAGGGGTGGGCGCCCCAGGGGCACTCGATGACGGCGCAGACCTTGTGCGCCGGGGCGATGGTGAGATGCGGCGATGATTTCACCACGTCGTCGTCAACTATTTTCTCGGTGGTGAGGATGATTTTCTTTGCGGCGAGGGCGGCCCACTTGCTGTTGATCATGGCACCCCAGAGCTGCCCGTTCCCGTGTATGTCCGCACGCTGGACGTGCATGAAGGCGAAGTCGGGGTTGTATCCCTTCACGACAAGGACGGGCGGCCCGCCGAAGGGATCTGCAACCTCTCCGAAAAGGTCATCGCCCAGGAAACCCTTGCGCTTCACGACGTCGGTGCATCGTATGCCGGAAAGGACGGGGATGAAGGGATATCCCATGGCGCCCGCCTTCATCATGGCGAGCATGGTAAAATTCGTCACTTCCTCGATTTTGAGGCGGCCTTCCTTGAGCGCCCGGTCGAGGGGCGGGTAGACCCGCTTTCCGCCGATTCTGAAATTGTACGCTACCACGAGGCGGTCGACGGTGCCGGTCTCCACAAGCAAATCAACTTCCTCAATGCCGCCCTGCTGAAAGAGAGTCAGGTTTTTCCTTCCCGCTCGCACGAGTTCGTGCACCAGCGCCAGCGGCATCTGGGTGAGGCAGTTTGCAAAGACGAGGGAATCGCCGTCCTTCACGAACCGCGCGACAGCCTCCTTCGCGGTCATCCTCTTATCGCCCGCCATGTACTTTTCCATATCAGTTGCCTGTCCTTCAAGGAATGCAGTGGTGTCCGCCTGCGGCTCGCTGATTTATCTTCCGCGGCGCGACGGCTCAGCCCTTTTCAAAATAATCCGTTGATTCTTTTTTCCGGTAGACCATGCCCTGGAAAAGGGAGATCACCTCCCCCGCCTCGTCGGTGACGGTTATCTCGTAGGAGGCGAGCTTGTGGTCGCAGGAGATTTCCCGCGCCTCGGCGAAAATGACGTTTCCCTGCGGCGCCCTCAGGAACTGCACGGATGCATTGATGGCGACGGCAACCCTCCCCCGGGAATTCGACGCCGCGGCAAAGGCGAGATCGGCAAGGGTAAAGATGGCGCCCCCGTGGACCCTTCTCACGCCGTTGAGATGATGCTCCTTTATAATAAGGGATGCCTTCGCGTATCCGTCATGCGCCTCGATGAGCTCGATGCCCACATGAGTGGCGAAGAGGTCGCGTTTAAAATACCGCTTGAGTGTGTCCGATGAAGGTTTGTCTTTCTGTGTCATGAAAATTATCCTCTCTCCCGGGATCACGCCCACCGGCGCCGGATAAGGCGTTTCGTCCTGAGACGGTAGTAGTATTTCCCGTGCAGGTTCTGCATCCACCACATCAAGCGGAGCTGCACCGGCAGATCGGGTATCCAGAACCGCTCGGGGATAGACTCCGCGGGCGTTGCTTTTTTCGAAATATCGATATCGGCGGTGATGAATCCCTCGCCGTCTTCGTATGACATGCGCGCGAGAACGCAGCCGGTTCCGTCGACAATCTGAGTCTCACCCAGGTAGTGTGATTTGAAGGGGAATCCGGGGACCATGGGAAGTGCACCCGAGATTTCTCCCGCGTGGGCGGCATGGACGACGGGCACGCCGAGCATCCGGGCGAAACGGGGGATGGTTTCCTTCATGATTTCCAGGTTCCGTTCGTGTATCCGCGGTGGAAAACCAGGGAAGTACTTTTCCGGCAGCGTCCACCAGCAGGAGCCTCCCACCACCACATCCACGCGGTTCAGCATCCGCCGGGCGGTTCTCGACCGCACGAACTCCCAGCAGAGCGCCGCGCCGACACGACCCATTGGTGTGTCGAGGACGCCGTCGTCATGACCTGCGAGGTAGTAGCAGTTCTCCCACATCGTGGGCTGGTCCTTGTCGTGGAGGAAGGTTTTGCCGTCGGGCAGCGCGAGGACGAAGGTGTTGTAGCTTTTGCCCTCCCTCACTGCGAGGAACGAGCCCCCGATGACCCCGCCGTGGGCGGCGGCAAGCTCCTTCAGCAACGCAAGCGGCTCCGAATCAAACGGCCTCGCCGCGTCGAGGAGTTTTTTGTGATAGGCGACGGCGGAGGTGAAAAATTCAGGAAGCAGCACCCACTCGGCGCCCCTTTTGAATGCCGCCGTGGCGAGGGCGCGGGCGGTCCTCATGTTTTTCTCCACATCACCAAGAAATGCCTTCATCTGGATGGCGGCAACCTGCATGGTATCACTCTCCTTTACAGCCGCTCACGGCCCCACTCAATCATAGGGCAGCATTTTATCTTCCCCCCGCAGGACGCGGAGCCCCGCCTCCGCGAGGGCGACCAGTTCATTCTCGCCGGGATAGGTGAGGACAGGGGCGATGAACCCGACACGATCCGTGATTAACCGCACGAGCATCGCCGAGTGGGCGAGCCCGCCGGTGAAGACGACGGCATCCACTGTTCCTTCGAGGACGGTGGCCATGGCGCCGATGTCTTTGGCAACCTGGTAGGCCATGGCTTCGAAGACGAGGCGCGCCTTTTCATCGCCGCCTTCAATCATGGCCTCCACTTCGCGCGCGTCATCGGTGCCGAGATACCCCGCAAGGCCGCCCTTCCCCACCAGTTCCTTTTTCATGTCTTCCACAGTGTGTCCCGATTGATGCATGTATTCGATGAGCCCATGCGTGGGAAGCCCTCCCGCGCGTTCCGCCGTAAAAGGTCCCTCGGAAAGGCCGTGCGTGCAGTCGATGACGCGGCCTTTCCGGTGTGCGCCGATGGTGGTTCCCCCTCCCATGTGGGCAACAATGAGATTGAGTGCGCTGTAATCCCTGCCCATGGCGCGGGCAGCCCTTCGCGCCACCGCTTTCTGGTTCAGGGCGTGAAAGGCGCTGGTGCGCCCGATTCCCGGTAGTCCAGAGAGGCGCGCGAGATCGTGAAATTCGTCGGTGCTGGGCGCATCGGCCACGATGGCCTGTTTCCCCGATGCGCGTGCCATTGAAAGGGCGATCGCCGGCCCCAGCGCCGAAGGATGGATGCCGTATTTCCCTTCCATGAGATCGTCGCACATGCCCGGTGTGACTTCATAGATGCCCGCCGGCGCCGGTTTCATGAGTCCGCCGCGGCTCACGATAAGATCGAGGCGCTCCGGTGTGACTCCATGGGCCTCCATGAAAGCGAGAAGGTCCTTTTCCCTGAGAGGGAGCTGGTCGGCAAGCGTTTTGAATCGTGAAAGGTCGGCGGCATGGTAGGTGATGGCCTCCTGCGCCGTTATGCCGTCATTTTCGAAGATCGCCGCCTTCGTCGACGTGGAGCCCACATTCAGGACAAGAATAAGGAACCGCTCATGTACACTCATGGGGACCCTCTTTCATCAGGGAAGCGAGGGCGATTTCCGTGACCCGGTCTCCCGGGAGCACGAAGGGCATATCAAGGATTACCAGGAAGGGCGTTCCCAGAAGGGCGCCCACCACCGGCATTCTGCCGATAAAGATGAGGAGCTGTGCGAAAGAATACCCCGATTCGATATCGGGGACAAGGTAAATGTCGACCTTTCCCGTCACAGGGCTCGCAAGCCCTTTCCGTGCCGCCGCATCACTGCTGAAGGCGCAGTCGATGTCAATAGGGCCGTCTATCAAGGCCTCTGCGAACTGCCCCCGCTCCGACATTTTTGAGAGGATGGCGGAATCCATAGTGGAGGGAATCTGGGGGTTCACCTGTTCAATGGCCGCGAGCGCCGCGATTTTTGGTGCGCCGATGCCGAGGACACGGGCGAGGGCAAGGCCGTTTTCGATAATGAGTTTCTTTTCCGCGAGCGCGGGGAAATTGCGAATGTAGGTATCGGTAATCATGAAAAGCCGCGATGCGCCCGGCATTTCAAAGAGGGACGCATAGCTCATGCCGTTTTTCGGTGCCTGCGGTCCCGCGGCCGCCAGCGCGGAGATGAGGTCTCGCTGGTTGAGTGTTCCCTGCATTACCATATCGGCGCGGCCTTCACGGAGCATGGCAATTGCGGTGGAGGGCATCTCCCGCGCGTCTTCAACGTCGATGATTTCAACACATGATAGCGGACAGGATGCATCCGCGAGGGCGTCCTCGATGAGCCGCTGCCGTCCCATGAAAACCGGGTCGGCGAGCCCAAGGCGCGAGGCATCATAAAGAACGTCCAGCGTCGCTCTATCCGGCTCGGGCACGACGACTTTTCTTTTCGGGGTGCGGGCGAGCGCTTCTTTCACGATATCCTGAAAGCTCCGTATCATCTTATAGGATCCGCCCCTTCATTCTGTCGGCGGCGACGGCGCCGAGTGCAAGTTCGCCTACTATTCTCTCCGCGGTGTCCGACCGCGAGGGGATAATCACGGGGCCCCGCGAGGTTGCCACGAAGGACCGGCGAACCACCGGGAGGAAGAAATCGAGCTTGACGAGGATGTTGCCTGTATCGAGGTGGGGGATGAGGATGATGTCGGGGATTTTATCAATAGATATGTCATCCATAGTGCGGAGGCGTGTGCCCGGTTCGAGAAAAAGCTCTGCGAAGGAAGTCTCCTCCAGTATTTCGCAGTCGCCGAGTTCTCCCGCCGCCGCCATGCCGCGGAGCTCCTTCATGTCGTCAAATGAAGCCAGGACTCCGTCGAAGTGCCGCATCCCAGAGAGTGCCCCCACACGGGGCCGGGGATAGCCGAAGAGATGAAAGCACGAGACGGCGTTTTTCACGATGGCCGCCTTGGCGCGCAGATCGGGCCGGATATTTACGCCCGTATCGGTCAGCGCGATGAGGCGATCGAGGCCGGGGATCTCCCAGAAGGATATGACGCTGATGGTGCGGCCGCTCTTTGCCTGCGATTCCTGCCGTATCATGGACCGGTACACGTAGGCCGTGGGAATCTGCCCCTTGCTTGCCATATCAACCTCTCCTCTGAAAAGCATGGCGACGGCGAGGTCGGATATCGCCTGGCGGTCCTCCTCGAAAATCATGGTGCATCGTCCCATATCGAAGTTCACCGCTTCGGCGGTCTCCTCGATTTTTTCTTTATGGCCGATGAGGACGGGCTCGATGAATCCTGCGAGGACGCTTTTCTTCAGCGCCTTCATGAACTCCATGTCCTCGGGAGCCATGACGGCGAGCCTCCGGGGGTCTCCACCACGAGCGAGCCTGTCGATATCCTTATATGATCGTATCACCGGGGCTGTTTTATTCATTGCGGTGCGGCAGCGGATGGGATTCTTTTTTCTTCCCGCGGGTTTTTATTTCAGCGAAAAGGGCGCATCGCCGGCGGAGGCAGGAAGATTGCCCGCAAGACCGTGGATTCCTCTCCCTCTCTGTGATAATGGTGGTGCCGGCTCGCACCGTGCGCTGAATAGCACAGGGCCTGGTGAATTGCAATCGGCCCGTGCGCGAAGCCGGTTTTTACTTTCAAGTGCAGAGCCCGGAAGACTTACCATGAACAATCTCTCTCTGTTTCTCATCGCCGTCGGCCTTGGCATGGATGCTTTTGCCGTCGCCATCGGCGCGGGCGTCACGATACGCGGGATGACATACCGCCACGTCGTGAGGCTCTCCCTCCATTTCGGATTATTCCAGTTTTTCATGCCCATCATCGGCTGGGTGGTGGGAAGGACGGTGGAGCCCTATATCGCGGGCTTCGACCACTGGCTTGCCTTTGCCCTCCTCGCCGTCATCGGCGGCAAGATGATTCATGATTCCTTCAGCGGGGACGCGGGATCTCTCCGGGGCGATCCCACGAAGGGGCTTATGCTTCTCCTTCTCTCCATCGCGACGAGCATCGACGCCCTCGCCGTGGGCCTCAGCCTCGCCTTTCTGAAGGTGGGGATCATCTATCCGAGCATCGTCATCGGAATCGTCGCCTTCATAATGACAGCGGTGGGGATGCGGTTCGGCGTTCTTCTGGGGCGCGTCGCCGGCAGGTGGGCGGAACTCACCGGCGGCCTCATCCTCATCGGCATCGGGCTGAAGATTGTGGTGGAGCACCTGGCGGGATAAAAGGTGTTTTATACAGTCTGTATAAACATTTCTGGTAGAAAGTACTGATAAATGACAGAGAATCTGAAAGTGCGTGGTTGCACACGAGACGATGTAGAGATTCTGGCGAAAACGATCCGGGAATCTTTTCAGGACGTAGCACACCGCTTTGGACTGACTAGAAAGAACTGCCCCCGCCATCCGTCCAACTGTACAAAGGACTGGATTGAGCAGGATATGGAACGTGGCGTCACCTATTTTGCAATTGAAAAGGGAAACGCCGTGGCGGGGTCCGTGGCGCTCGAGCGGGCGAATTCCGGGGTGTGCTACCTGGAGCGCCTCGCCGTGCTTCCCAAACAGCGGCGGTGCGGCGTGGGGGAGATACTCGTTAATCATGTGTTGTCGGAAGCCGTGAATCTTGGATCTCATCGTGTGAACATAGGAATAATTGCAGCAGAGACGGAACTGAAGAACTGGTACAAAGGACTCGGATTCGTTGAGGGAGAGAGCAGGGAATTTGACCACTTGCCCTTCCGTGTTACCTTCATGTCCTGTAAGGCAGGTTAAAACTGCCGGCGGATGGAGCAGGCGCAGGGCTTACATTCGTCGATGATCCTTTCGTTGAGTACGGCCAATGGCCGAAGTTCAAAAGAAATAGATGAAGGCTGCTCTGCAATTCATTCCCTTGAAAATACTTAGCGGAAAAGGGTGCTACATCAAATATGATGTTGAGTAATCGTGAATTATAGTGTAGAATATTTTCGTCAGCATCATATGCGAACCACAGATTGCGAAACGATGAAAAAAACCAACTTCGACCAATATCTCGAAGAACAGATGCAGGACCCGGCCTTTGCAGCGCGCTTTGAGCATGCCGGCGAGGCGTGGGATGTGGCGCTGCAAATTGCCGCCCTTCGCCAGGAAGCAGGACTTTCCCAGAAAGAGCTTGCAAAGCTCCTCAAGACGTCACAACAACAAATCAGCCGGCTGGAGTCCCCCGGTTACGAAGGACATTCCCTCGCCATGTTGCGCCGTGTCGCCGAGGCTCTGTATTCGCGGGTACGCGTCATCTTCGAACCCGCTGAAAACAAAAACGACGTGCATGTTGCCAATAGCGGGGTGCCGTATCGGTCAAAAAAAGCAAAATGAGACTGTAAAGATAAACTCAAGCAAGGAGCAACGTCAACCGCATCATCAAAGAGGAGATTGCGTGTGAACGATATTCTTATAGGCAAAGGTGAAAAGCCTGTCCACCTGCTCGCGAAATATGGCAACCGTCATGGTCTGGTGGCCGGCGCCACCGGCACCGGCAAGACCATTTCGCTCATCGTGCTGGCAGAAGGCTTCTCGCGTCTGGGCGTGCCGGTCTTCATGGCTGACGTGAAGGGCGATATCGCCGGGCTGGCGCTCGCCGGTGTCGCCAGTGAGAAAATCCAGCAGCGCGTTGCCCAGATCGGCATGGAGGGCTATACCAGCGAGGCGAGCCCGGTGGTGCTCTGGGATTTGTACGGCAAGTCAGGCCATCCCGTGCGCACGACCGTCAGCGAGGTCGGCCCGAGCCTCCTGGGCCGCATCCTCGATCTCAACGACACCCAGACGGGAATGCTCGAGATCGCCTTCAAGCTGGCGGATGACCGGGGGCTCCTGCTCCTTGACCTCGACGATTTGCGCGCACTGCTTGGATTCGTCGCGGACAATCGCAAGGACATCTCGACGCAGTACGGTCTCGTCAGCACACAATCCGTGGCTGCGGTTCAGCGCGCCCTTCTGTCGCTGGAGCGGGAAGGCGGGGAAGCCCTCTTCGGCGAGCCGGCTCTGGAACTCGGCGATCTCATGCGCACCGACCTCAGCGGCCTTGGCGTTATTAACGTTCTTGCCGCCGATCAGCTCATCCTGAAGCCGCGTCTGTATTCGAGTTTCCTTTTGTGGCTGCTCTCTGAACTGTTCGAAAACCTGCCCGAAGTGGGCGACCTCGACAAGCCCAGGCTGGTATTCTTCTTCGATGAGGCCCATCTTCTCTTCAACGACGTACCCCCGGCGCTGCGCCAGAAGGTCGAACAGGTGGTACGGCTTATCCGGTCCAAGGGCGTGGGCGTGTATTTCTGCTCGCAGTTTCCGGACGACGTGCCGGAAGAGATCCTCGGCCAGCTCGGGAACCGCATCCAGCATGCCCTGCGTGCATACACCCCGCGCGACCAGAAGGCGGGGCGCACCGCCGCGGAGACTTTCGTTGCCAATCCAAAACTCAACGTCGCCGAAGTCATTTCCCAGCTCGGTGTGGGTGAAGCCCTCGTCTCCACTCTCCAGGAGAAAGGCGTGCCGATGCCGGTGGAGCGCACACTGATATGTCCGCCGCGCTGCCGAATCGGGGCGATTACGCCCGAGGAGCGCACCGCGGTGCGGGGGCGCAGCCCGGTAGGGGGCAAGTACGACTCCCGGGTAAACCGCGAGTCGGCATACGAGATCCTGAGCCGGCGCACCGTACCGGCGGATGAGCCCGTGGCGCAGCCGGACCGGACCCAGCAGGAGCAAAAGCCTGAAAAGGGCGGGGGTCTGGGGGATTTGCTGTGGGGTACCACGCGCCGCCAGGGCATGGTGGAGACAATGGCAAAGCAGGCTGCGCGCACCGTGGGCAGTCAGATCGGCCGGCAGATTCTGCGCGGCGTGCTGGGCGGCATCCTCGGCGGCTCGCGCCGGTGGTGAAGATGAGGATGGTGAACATGGATAATAATGAACTGGCACAAAATGAAATTGAACTTTTGAGAGTTTTGATATGTGGGGAAAAAGAAATTGAAGCAAGCGAGGGTCATGACCTCGACGAGGTGCTTGCGGAAGCGGATTTCCTGATTACACGTTTCATAATGTCAGAGGGCTGAATCTATGAAACTTTCCTTGGTGAAATCTCGCAATAATAAAACTTCTGGTATCTTGGATTCGGATCTTGCAGACTTTCTTGGACTAAAAACAAAAGCGCTGAATCAAGCTTTTAAAAGAAGTATACATCTTCATGCGAGCGATAATATTTGCTATCAACTAACTCGGGATGAATTTCTTAATACACTTGGTAATAGAGATGATCATGTAAAATGGGGTGGAAGGAGGTACCTCCCGTATATTTATTCCTTTGAGGGCGCCTGTGTTGTAATTTCAAGGTTAAGAATAAACCTGTCGACACAGCAAAAAAACACCCTTTTGACTACATTTAATAAAAATGATTTTCCAATTCTTGATTATGGACAATATAGATTTGAAGAATCCATTACTCACCGATTAAGAATGATTCTAAAAGGTATTTTAACTGTACAAATCCACTATCCAGTGAAGACGACATCAGGGAATTACTACATTGATGCATACATAAAGGAAATAGGGCTAGCAATCGAAATCGATGAAGCGCATCATCATCGGCGAGTAGAAATGGATATGGCAAGAGAGTTGTCTATTAAGGAAGTTTTAAGTTGTGAGTTTATGCGTGTAAGCGGCAAAGGTGACATCGACTTTTATTTAAATAAAATACTTAAACATGTTTATCTGACGATTAAACGAAAACGTTGATGATGTCCTCTCATTTCGTTAATAATTTCCCTCAACCATTTTCCAGAGATTTGGAATATAGTCAGCAAACATTCGCGGCACTTCTGCCTGTAGCAGGCTTCCTGATACTTACAGGGAAGAGGAATAATGCTTGACATGAACTCGCAGGAAGGATATAAGCGGCATCGAAGTTGAGACGGTTTTGGTCCATGATGTCCCCAGAGCCTCTGTAAGGCCTCTGGGGATTTTTTTATGGGTTGTACCGGGAACGCCGGCACAAAAGCGGCATAACGATATGACACAAAAAAATCAGTGAAAAGGAAATTTCTGTACATGTTGAGAAAAGCAAAGAAATACGCGGTGAATTTGTATGAGTTTTAAATCCTTCAATTTACATCCCCGGATCGAATCCGGGATCAAGGCCCTCGGCTACGAGAAGCCCACACCCATTCAGCAGCAATGCATTCCCTCCATTATCGAGATGCGGGACGTCATGGCGATGGCACAGACGGGAACGGGGAAAACGGCGGCGTTTGTCCTCCCCATCCTGCAGCGCCTGATGGCGGGTCCGAGGAGGCATATTCGTGCCTTGATCATTGCCCCGACGCGGGAATTGGCGGATCAGCTCCACGAGGCCGTATCCCGGCTTGGCTCGGGAACCGGACTCAGGGGGATTACCATTTATGGCGGGGTGAACAAAAACCCCCAGATAAAGAAACTTCGTGAAGGCGTCGAAATCGTTGTTGCCTGTCCCGGACGTCTTCTGGATCTTATGAACCAGAAGGAAGTGAACGTCTCCGGTCTGGAGATGCTGGTCATTGATGAAGCGGACCGCATGTTCGATATGGGGTTTTTGCCCGACATCCGCAAGATTGTGAAGCGTCTGCCTGCAAAGCGCCAGACGCTTCTCTTTTCCGCCACCATGCCTGATGAAATCCGGAAGCTCGCGCGGGAAATCACGCAGAACCCCCTTAGCATCCGAGTCGACGACACCATTCCGATATCAACGGTTTCGCATGCCTTATATCCCGTTGAGCCGCACCTGAAAACCGCCCTGCTGATGAAGCTTCTGGATAAAACGGATACGGAGTCGGTGCTCGTTTTCACCCGCACCCGGAGCCGTGCGACACGACTCGCCACGCAGATTAAGAAAGCCGGTTTTGTGGCCGCGTCCCTGCAGGGGGATCTGCCGCAGAACAAACGGCAGGATGCGTTACGCGGTTTCCGTGACGGCAGGTACCAGATCCTTGTGGCGACGGATATTGCCGCCCGCGGGATCGATGTTTCCCGCATATCCCACGTAATCAATTATGACATGCCCAATACAGTCGATGAATACACTCACCGTATCGGAAGAACGGGCCGTGCCGCGAAAACCGGAGACGCCTTTAGTTTTGTAACGGGGGAAGATTCATCCTTTGTGTGGGCTATTGAAAAGGTCCTCGGGGGAGCCCTTGAAAAAAGGACTCTTGAGGGTTTCGCGTACACCGTGCCGGGACCGATGGTACACACGAGCGGCAATCTGCGTTCATTGCAGCCGTCGAGCCAGAAAGGCTTCCCGGCGGTCAAGGGACGTTCTTTCGGGCGGCGGCGGTCAGCTTCGGCGCGATCATGGTGATTGTCGGGCTTATCGTATAGTTCCTGTTGAGATCATCCGCCCGGGGGGAGGGGCGGATGATGCGGCACACGTTCCGGCAGTATCAGGCGTACTTTTCTTCGCGGTAGCGTGCCAGCCGGGACTGGGCATCCAGATCCTGCTTCCGGAGACGGATATTTCCCGGAGTCACCTCGACGAGTTCATCCTCGGCGATGAACTCGATGCACTGGTCAAGCGAGATAAGCCGCGCGGGCCGGAGGATCACTGTCTGATCCGAGGTGGCGCTCCGCATGTTCGTGAGCTTTTTTTCCTTGACGATGTTGACGTTCAGATCTCTGGAACGGTTGCGTTCCCCGACGACCATCCCGCCGTACACTTCCGTTCCCGGCGAGATCATGAGCTCGCCGCGGTCGGCCATTGCAAAGCAGGCGTAGGCGGTTACCCGTCCGGGCCGGTCGGCCACAAGCGCTCCTGTCATTCGCTGCGGAATCGGGCCGGCCCAGAGCTCATACCCTTCGAAGAGGGTGTTCATGACCCCGGAGCCCTTCGTGTCCGTCAGGAAATGGCTCCTGAACCCGATGAGGCCGCGCGCCGGGATGGTAAATTCCAGGTTCACCCGGCCGCTCCCCTTGTTGACCAGATTGACCAGCCGCCCTTTGCGCACCGCGAGTTTCTCCGTCAGGACCCCCACGAACACTTCCGGGACGTCGATGAACAGACGCTCAATCGGTTCGAGGATGCGGTCGCCCTCCTGCCTCGTAATCACGTGGGGCTTGGAGACCATGAACTCGTACCCCTCCCGGCGCATCGTCTCGATGAGGATTGCCATCTGAAGCTCCCCGCGCCCGCAGACCTCCATGGCGTCGGCCCGCTCAGAGGGCTTCACCCTAAGCGACACATTCCGGAGGATTTCCAGCTCCAGCCGTTCGCGGAGGTGACGGGAGGAAGAAGACCATCGACACGGTCGGTTCGTCCACGCGGATCCTCTGCAGGGGCTGCGGATTATCCAGGGCGGAAACGGTATCGCCGATATTCAGGTTTTCTATGCCGGCAAAGGCAACGATGTCACCCGCCTCGACCCGCTCCACCGGAATCCTCTTCAGTCCGGAAAAGGTATACAGGGCGGAGAATCTGACCCCCGGTATGACTGCATCCTTGCCGCAGAGGCTGTAGGACCGGCGCATCTCCAGGACCCCGTTCATAAGGCGGCCGATGGCGATCTGGCCGACATAAGGGTCGTAGTCAAGGTTCGTGACGAGGAACTGCGGCACTGCTTCGTCATCTCCATCGGGACCCGGGATCGTGGCGAGGATCGTGTCGAACAGGGGCTGCAGATCGGCCGAGCCGTCCTCCAGTGTCCGGTGCGCAACGCCGCGCTTTGCGTTCGTATAGACGATGGGGAACTCGATCTGCTCCTCCGTCGCGTCGAGGTCAATGAAAAGGTCGTAGACTTCGCTGATTACCTCCTCGACCCGGGCGTCACCACGGTCAATCTTGTTGATGATGAGGATAACGGGGATCCCGCGGGCGAGGGCCTTTTTCAGGACGAACCGCGTCTGCGGCAGCGGCCCTTCACTGGCATCAACCAGCAGGATCACCCCGTCCACCATGTTCAGGCTCCTCTCGACCTCACCGCCGAAATCGGCGTGGCCCGGGGTGTCCACGATATTGATCTTCACCTCGCCGCAGCGGATGGCCGTGTTCTTGGCCATGATGGTGATGCCCCGCTCCCGTTCAAGATCGAGCGAATCCATCACGCGCTCCTCAATAACCTGATGGTCGTTGAAGGTGCCGGTCTGTTTCAGCATCCCGTCCACGAGTGTCGTCTTGCCGTGGTCCACGTGGGAGATGATGGCGATATTCCGGATGTTTGTTTTGCGCATGTGTAGTGTCTTCCTGTTCCTGTTTTATAGTGCCGCCGGGACATTGGAACGCGCTGAGACAGCTGCATGCCGCCGTCGTGATGAAGACCGGTGCAATGAGACTGGCGCACTGTGCGGATTTCCGCTGACCCTTACAGCTATAGTATCTTCCGTATCTCCCCGGCAATCGCATCCGGTGACGGCATCATGACGGCCTCGAGTATCTTTGCATAGGGAATCGGGCATTCGGGTGCCGCGATTCGTACCGGCGCCGCCTTCAGGATGCCGAACCCTGCCGTGGCGATCCGCGCAATAACCTCGGCGCCGATTCCTCCCGTGCAGGTTCCTTCCTCCACCGTCACCAGCCGCCCGGTTTTTTTGACGGACTGCAAAATCGTCTCAGTGTCCATGGGATACAGCGTGCACAGATCAATAACCTCGACGCTGATTCCATCACGTTCCAGCATGCCTGCCGCTTCAAGGGCCACTTTTACGCCAAGCAGGTGTGTGACAATGGTGATATCTTCCCCGGACCGCTTGATAACCGCTTTTCCCAGCGGAAGCGTGTATTCATCGACGGGTATTTTCCCCGCCTCGGCATACATCAGCTTATGCTCAAAGAAGATAACAGGGTTGTTGATGCGGATTGCCGATTTCAGCAGTCCCTTTGCGGTATAGACATCGGACGGCGCCACGACCATGAGGCCGGGAACACCGAAAAGGAATTTTTCCATGGACTGGGAATGCTGTGCCGCCACCCCGACTCCGCTGCCGACGGGGGTCCTGATGGTGAGCGGAATCGAGACCTGGCCGCCCGTCATGTACCGCAGCTTGGCGGCCTGGTTGATAATCGGGTCCATGCAGCAGGTGAGAAAATCACTGAAGAGTATCTCGGCAATGGGCCGCATCCCTGTCATGGCAGCTCCCACAGCCCCGCCGATGATCCCGTATTCACTGATGGGTGTATCGATTATCCGTCCTCTCCCGAAGCGTTCCACGAGCCCTTCGGTCACATTGAAATATCCACCGAGGGTGACGTCCTCTCCCCAGAGGAAGACGCTGTCATCACGCGCCATTTCCTCGGCAATCGCTTCGTTGATCGCCTGGGACATGGAAACTTCTTTCGTCCCGGTGCCGGACATGGTGATGGAGCCCGTGAAGAACACGCGGTCTTCGGGTGTGTACACGTCTTCCAGAAGAGCGCTCACCTTCGGTTCCGCCGCCTGTGCCGCGAAGGCAATCGCTTCATTTACGGCATCAACCGCGGCTTTTCGTATCGACTCTATCTCTGCTGGTGAGGCGGTTTTTCCGTCGAGCATTTCCTGTATGAGGCAGGGAATGGGATCCTTGCACCGGTATGCTTCCTTTTCCGATTCATCCCGGTAGAGTTCGGGGTCCCCTTCCATGTGTCCGTGCCACCGGTATGTCATGAGCTCCATCAGGCGCGGTTTTCCGTCCTGTCTCATGGCCCGGATCACGTCGCCGACCTTCAGGTATACTTCTTTTACATCATTGCCGTTCAGCCGCATTGATTCGATCCCGTATGCGGCGGCCCTCTTGTAGATTTCGGTGACGGCCGAGTGGCGCTCCAGGCTGGTGAACTCACCGTAGAGGTTATTTTCCACCACGACGAGGACTGGCAGATTGAACACCGCAATCATATTCATCGCCTCATGGAACATGCCCTGATTCACGCTTCCGTCACCGGCGATGACCACGGAAATATCATCACGCTTCCGGCATTTGATGGTGAGACCTGCGCCCATGGCCAGCAGATAGCCGGCCCCGACGATGCCGTTGGCGCCGAGCACCCCGCAAGTTCCATCGGTGACATGCATGGACCCGCCTTTCCCGGCGCAGAGACCGTTCGCTTTGCCGTACAGTTCCGCCATCATCCGGTTGAGGTCGGCGCCTTTTGCGATAATATGCCCGTGGCCCCGATGGGTGGTATTCAGGTAATCCGTATTCCTGAGATTCATGCACACGCCGGCGGCGACGGCCTCCTGCCCGATGGAGAGATGAATCGCCTCCGTGGGAAGCTTTCCCTCTTTGAACGACAGCGCCAGATGCTCCTCAAAGGCGCGGATGACACACATGGTCTTGAGAAGGTCTCTGTCACTGACTTCTTTCAGCGATTTGCCCGGCGCGACCGGCCCGGCGGCGCGCCTGCCGCCATCGAATGTAAGGGGGAATACCGGGAGCACATCGGGCCTCAGCTCTTTTTTCCTGAAAAAATCAGTGAAGCTGAATTTCGAGGCGCGCTTTTTCCCTTTTGCCTTCACCGCCTTTTCCAGGAGATCATCTCTCCCGAATTCTTTCAGCACTATGGGATATATGGCAAAGGCCGGTTTCAATGCCGGTATGAGTTTCAGGGCTTTCTGCACAGAGCCTTTCGGAATGATCTTCCGGCCGGCTATTGCCATGGGCACATTCAGGTCCTCCATCCAGAACTTATGGCTGGTCTCGGACGAAAGGATCATCTCCACATCGGCTTTAATTTTCTCCTTCGGATTCCAGTAATACCGTGGTTTCTCGCCGGTGTTGTCGATGTAGAGGGCAGAGGGGTAATCGGTATAGCGGAAGAGCGCGATGATTTTGACCCCTCCGATGGACTCGACGATTTCCGGTGTGTCGAGTATTTTGTCCCACAGCCTCGACAGAATCTTTTCAAACTCTTCCTGGTTTTTA
>JAPLJO010000173.1 GCA_026388515.1 Deltaproteobacteria bacterium
GAGTTTGTATAATGAAAAATATAAGTAAGCTTTTAGTAAAACGTTTGAGCGTAATTTGCAATAGGGAAATGAGGAATAAGCCACCTAACTTATCAGGTACGCCTCGATGAAATCGTCTATGTCACCGTTGAGTACCCGGTCGGCATTTCCCACTTCCAGGTTTGTGCGGTGGTCTTTCACCATTTTGTAGGGATGCAGGACATATGAGCGTATCTGGCTTCCCCAGGCAATCTGCTTTTTCGTCTTGTGAATCTTGTCCATCTTCGCCCGCCGCTCTTCGAGTTTCAGTTCATAGAGTCTTGATTTGAGGAGCTTCATCGCGATTGCCCTGTTCTTGTGTTGTGAGCGCTCGTTCTGGCACTGGACGACAATGTTCGTGGGCAGGTGCGTGATCCTCACCGCGGAATCGGTTTTGTTGACGTGCTGCCCTCCCGCGCCCGTTGCACGATAGGTATCTACCCTGAGATCGTTTTCGTTTATTTCTATTTCGATAGTGTCATCTACTTCGGGATAGACAAAAACGGATGCGAATGAGGTGTGCCGTCTTTTATTGGTGTCAAAAGGCGATATGCGCACCAGACGGTGAATGCCCATTTCTGCCTTGGCGTATCCGTATGCGTATGCTCCTTCAATCGTAATGGTGACGCTCTTGACGCCGGCTTCATCACCGGCCTGATAATCGACTATTTCGGTTTTGTAGTTCCTGGATTCAGTCCACCGCAGGTACATGCGGAGAAGAATCTCCGCCCAGTCCTGGGCTTCCGTACCGCCGGCGCCTGCATGAATTGTCATAATAGCGTTAAGGTGATCCTCTTCCTCGCCAAGCATGGTCTTGAGTTCATCGTTTCGGACGGATGTCTGAAGTTTTACCACGTCCGATTCGATCTCTTTCAGAGTTGCCTCGTCGTTTTCCTCCTGTGCCATGGAGAAGAGCATTTCAATATCATGCAGCTGAGTGTCGATGCGCTTCCAGCCAGCCACCGTTGCTTCCAGTTTGGTCTTTTCCTTCAGGATATCACGGGCATTCTCCTGGTCGTTCCAGAAATTATCCCTGAGGCTTTCCTTTTCAAGGTGTTTGATTCTCTCTTCCTTTGCGTCTATGTCAAAGACAACCTCTGATGTTGTCGATTCTTTTCTTAAGGTCTTTTATGGTGTCGGGAATTGCTTCATTCATGATGTGTTAATCCTTTCTTTTTTACGATTTTCTAAGCTTCGACACACCCCTAAATCCCCTCTGAAGAGGGGACTTGCCCATTAATTTCTCCTCAGAAGAGGGGACTTACTTTATTCTTTTTTTACTCCTCTCTTGAGAGGTGTTGGGGGGGTGTACGGGCTTGCAAATTCTATCATCTTCTCCTTACAGCAAACAGAAAAAGCATCCCGGTAAATGCGAATACACACCACGCAAATTCATCTCCGTTTCGTGAATAAAAGGTGCTTCCTTCCATTATTTTAACCGTGCCGTTGATGAAAGCCCTTTCGAAGATGCTGGTCTGCGCTTTGATGGCACCGTCCGGCCCTATAATTGCGCTTATGCCCGTATTGGCAGCACGCACAATGTACAGCCTGTTTTCCACCGCCCTGAACTGGACCATCGTCAGGTGCTGATATGGTGCGGAGGTCCTACCATACCACGCGTCGTTGGTCAAATTTACCAGCAGGCCTGCGCCTGCAAGCCGGTACTCGCGGCTTATCTCCGGGAAGATGCCTTCATAGCAGATGAGGACTCCTATTCTATCTCCGTTTATTGCAATGAGGGCAAACCCTGCCCCTGCCTTGAAGTCACCGATGCCGGCGACAAGCTTGTCCACGAAGAAGAGAAGCCCCTTGAGCGGAACATATTCACCGAATGGCACGAGGTGAACTTTATCATACCTGCCTGCAATTTCTCCCACTGGTGATACCATGTACGCGCTGTTCTTCAGCACGTAGGAACCATAGTTCCCCTCATACCGTGGATTGCCGAATAAAAGATATGAATTGGTTCTTTCTGTAATCGAAAGTATCTCTCTGTGCTTCTCGTCAATATTCTGAAAGAAAAAAGGCGCAGCTGTCTCGGGCCACACGATAAGCTTTGTTCCGGGTCTTCGTGCCGACGCCTCCAGCGAAAGATCCCGGTATATATTGAGCGTCTCGTTCTGATAGTTGGGATTCCATTTTATGGACTGGTCGATATTTCCCTGGACGAGGGCGATATCGAGAGACTTCGCACCGGCGTCACTGGTCCGGATGTCATCGATGCGCATGAAGCCGTAACCTACGGCAAGCATGACCGCCGCTCAAGCGATGAGGCCGAAGCCCAGCGACTTCCATGCGAAGCGTGTTCGAATGATTTCGAAGAGTGCTATATTTACAATAATAATCAGGAAGGTGATTCCGTATATGCCCGTGATGTCGGCAATCTGAATTATCGGGAGTATGCTCCATTGCGAGTATGCGAGGTTCTCCCAGGGGAAGCCGCTCAGAAGATATGCCTTTGCGTATTCCAGCGTCGTCCACAGGAAGGGCGCCACCGCGAATATATGTATCCCTTTATTTTTCAGATACACCACGCCTGACGCAAAGATCGATACATAAAGACCCAGGTATGCGGCTAAAAGCATCATGATAAAGATGGCGAGATACAGGGGAATGCCGCCGTAGTGGACAATAACATGAATAAC
>JAPLJO010000055.1 GCA_026388515.1 Deltaproteobacteria bacterium
GCGGTCTCTGTCTCTTGCGCAGTTCTTCATCATCCGGCCGCGGTTATCTTCATCAAACATCCCAAGCTTCTTGAACCGCTCGGCACCGAGGATTTTTCTTGAATCCATGATAAAACTGAAACGCTCTTTCGAAAGCGCGGTCCGCGCCGCTTCGAGCTTTCCGAACTGCGATGTGATGGCGGATTCATCGAGCTTGTCGGCTTCCATCATCTGTTCAAACTCGACACTCTCCTTCTCCACCTGAGCCTTGAGATCGGCGATCTTTTTCCGGTTGTCCAGGTATTGCTGGTCCAGTTTCTCGATTTCCTGCGTGCTGAGATCGAATTCCTTGCCGGCTTTCTGACCATGCCACCACTTGCCCCTCGGCATGTCCTGGGCCATCACATAGAGCGGCACCGCGATAACCGCAAACATCACCAGCGCCATCATAATCATGAGTGTCTTTTTCTTCATATCCTTACCTATTCCTTTCCTGTATTATTCAGCTTACTTCATAGAAACACACGATTTGCACGGATTTTTATCGTGTACCCTGTGTAATCTGCGCTGCACTGAATTCACCTTATAGGAACGGGAAGAAAAATCTCATACATATCACCGGTAATGTTATGGACATCTCTCCCGATTAATGATCCTGCCTGAATTTGTTATTCTATTAGACGAAAAGAAACATCGGAAGGTTTACAGGATGAATAAGTTTTTTAAATGGAAGCTGCCAATCGGTGACTATCAGGAAATTAAAGGACTCCACATAAACCGGACACGACTTTAACAATCACAGCTTCTTGAATTTCCAGAAGGCCATGACGCCGACAACCGATAATAGCGACATGGCTATGATGATCCAGAAGGCATGCGGGTATTGCTGCATTGGTATGGCCACGTTCATGGAAAAGGCGCTAATCACGAGCGACGGCAGCATGATGTAGATGATGACGATATTCAGAGTTTTCATGAGAATGTTAAGATTATTGTTGACGATGGAGACCCGGGCATCCATAAGGCTCGCAAGAATGTTCGAGTATATTTCAGCCTGTCGGTAGCATTGCTGGTTGTCCACAAGGATATCGTCCAGGAATTCCGTCTCATCGGTATTGAGCCCGATCTTCACAGTATTGTTTTTGAGCTTCTCAATGACCACGCCATTGGAATTGACGGCATTGAGATAATACACAAGGCTCTTGCCCAGGGTAAACAGATTGATGAGGTATTTATTCTCCATGGAGGTGTTCACCTTCTGCTCGAGTTCATCGGTAACCTGATTGATAATCCTCAAGTGCTCCATGAAGTGGCGTGCAGACCGGTTTATCACCTTGAGGAACAGACTCTTCAGGGACGGCACCTTGTTGAATTGCTTTCCCTCAAAAAGCGGAACGTCCTCCGAGACAACAAATACAAGTTTGTCGCTGAAGAGAAAGGCGCCCAGGGAACAGATTCTGAAGTGGAGCTGTTCCTCGCCGGTATAGCTCTTGGGCACCTTAAAGATCAGGGCCACGTGATTGGGCTCGAACTCCAGCCGGGAGAGCTCGTCAGGGTCGAGGGAGGAGTTCAGCGTGTGCTCGTCCACCCCGAGTTCCTGTATCAGATAGCTCTTTTCTTCGGGCTCAGGATTGATGAAGACCTGAATCTGGCCTGGATATTCGGTGCAGGGTGCAATCCTGCATTCATTGAGATGGTATTCTCTCAGCATATACGCACCTCCTCAAAAATCTGATTGCACGGATGTCGATGAATGGCAGCTGAAACACTACGGTCCGGTGCAATCATTCCTGCCCGCCCCCCAGGCAGAATGACCCGCACCGGGAGACAGGTTACATTGCTAGGTTATCTGGGCTTCCTTCGGTACTCATGGTGAGGCTCACTACCACACAACATATGCACAGTCAATCTGCAAAATTCACACTTGATAATTCAATCCCGTGATCCGTACATTCTATTGATTTATGCCAATGACATTATCTGTCTTCCTGAAATCTTGTTCTTCAAACACAAATAGACGATCAGACATCACACGTCAGACTCATAGCGGGGCTTGCTTTTTCACTGTCTGTCGAGTTATCTATCATTTACCGGGATACAAAAATCATGGATGCGGTTTTCCCCAATCGAAAATAATCTCCATAATAAATCAGGAGAAAAAGGCAAATGATGACAAAAGAAGAAGCAAGGGAATTTGCTTCCCGGTGGCTGCCCGCATGGACGGGGAACGAGCCTGATAAACTGGTAGACTTCTATTCAGATGATGCCTTCTACCTGGACCCTACAATCCCGAAAGGTGTGCAAGGAAAGGGTCCTCTCATCGCCTATTTTCGAAAACTCCTGGGACAGAATCCATACTGGGTCTGGACCCAAATTGAGCCTATTCCCATGGAAGGCGGTTTTCTTAATAAGTGGCTGGCCAGGATACCCGTCGGCGAGAAAATGATAGAGTGCATCGGTGTCTGTTTCGTCCAGTTTGATGAACGAGGGAAAATCAGGCGCAATGAGGTTTACTTTGATACGCACGAATTGATTTCAGAAATTTTGAAGTATAAAAATAGTAAGAGAGGTTCGTAAAATACGAACTGACACACCCCTGTATCCCCTCTCAAATGGGACTGAAAGAAACCAAAGAGCCACGGTGTTGCCGCCGTGGCTCTTTGGTTTACTCGATTGAATTGTGTACCGAACTAAATTATTTCCCGAAGGAAATCCTACAGCATCTCGTAAATGCCTGCTGCGCCCATACCACCGCCGATGCACATGGAGACGATGCCTCGTTTCCCTTTGCGCCGCTTCAACTCGTGGATCAGCTGGGCGGTGAGCTTCGCACCGGTGCATCCGAGGGGATGGCCCAGCGCGATGGCGCCGCCGTTGGGATTGATGTCGCCTTTCCAGTAGCGGTCTTCAATCCCTATCTTCCGGCATGAGTAAATCGCCTGCGACGCGAAGGCTTCGTTGATTTCATAAACATCGATGTCATTGGGCGTCAGACCGGCAAGCTTCAGAACTTTCGGAATCGCGAAGGCGGGGCCTACTCCCATCTCGTCGGGATGGCATCCTGCCACGGCAAACCATGTCATCTTCGCGATGGGCTTCAGCCCGAGGGCCTTGGCCTTCTCCGCGGTCATGAGAAGCGAGAACGCCGCACCGTCGGTCATCTGGGATGAATTGGCCGCCGTTACCGAACCGCCTTCCTTGAAGGGCGATTTCAGTTTTGCCATTCCTTCCATAGTCGCCGGCCATCGCACACCGTCGTCCATATCGAACATGGCTTTCTCTTTCACATAGCGACCCTTCTTGTCCTTCTTGAATTTCCAGGCTTCGATGGGAATGATCTCATCTTTGAACTTCCCGGCTTTGATTGCTTCAAAGCCTCTCCGGTTGCTTTCCATGCCGAACTTGTCCTGGTCTTCACGGCTGATGTTATAGCGCATCGCCACGTTTTCCGCGGTGACACCCATGGAGACATAGGTCATGGGCCTGTCACCCCATTCGGGGTGGGGACGGAACTGCGCGCCACCCATGGGAATGTGGCTCATGGTTTCGCAGCCGCCGGCAATCACGATTTCCGCCCACCCGGCCCTGATTTTCGCCGTGGCATCGGCAATCGCCTGAAGGCCCGACGAGCAGAAGCGGTTGACCGTCACGCCTGACACGTCATTGGGAAGACCGGCGCCCAGGGCGATTACGCGGCCCAGGTTCATGCCTTGCTCCCCTTCGGGGAACGAGCACCCGCATACCAGGTCGTCAATTTCCGTGGCGTTCACCTGGGGTACACGCGCCATGAGGCCTTTCACTACCTGAATCCCAATCTCGTCACCTCGGGTCTGAGCCAGTCCACCCCTGCGGTACCTTCCACCGGGACTCCTTACTGCTTCAACGATAACAGCATCACGCATAATAAACCTCCTTATCATCCAGGGATCTCCCGGCCGGCAGTGAGCCTGCCGGGGACCACAATTTTATTTCTTTAGTTGCGCAGCGGCTTACCCTTCGTCAGCATGTGCATAATCCTGTCCTGGGTTTTCTGCTCACCGCAGAGACTCAGGAAGGCTTCGCGCTCCAGATCGAGGATGTGATCCTCGGTCACCCATGAGCTCTCGGGCAGTGCGCCGCCGGAGAGTATGTAGGCGATCTTCTTCGTCACATGCACGTCGTAGTCGCTGACATAGTTGCCGTGCCTCATGTTGAAGAGTACCGCGTGGGCAATACCCTGCAGGTTCTCACCCATCACGGGAATCATGTCTTGCCGTTTCTTCTTGTAGTACCTGGCAAGGCCGAGCGCCGCCTGCTTCGCGTCGTATATCAACTGATCGCGGTTCAGTGAAATGCCGTCGGTCTTTCTGATGTAGCCGAGCTCCATGCCTTCCATGGCGCTGGTGGCCACCTTGGCCTGGGCGATATTCATGAGCACCTTCTCATAAATCGGCTGCATGTTCATTCCCGCGTCAACGACGCCGTCGGGCAATCCCTGGGTGAAGCGGACCATGAGCTCCTTGCAGCCGCCGCCCGCGGGGATAACGCCGACGCCGACTTCCACAAGGCCGATATAGGTTTCACCGCACGCCTGGGTATAGCAGCCGTGCATGACGATTTCGCAGCCGCCGCCGAGGGCCATGCCGGCGGGCGCCGTCACGACAGGCTTTTCACAGTATTTCATCCTCATGTTGGCGTACTGGAAGTCGTGAATCATCTTTTCAAGGACATCCCAGTCGCCCTGCTGTGCGGAGATGAGGACCTTGAATACGTTCGCGCCGACGGAGAAATTGGTAGCGTGGTTCGCCACCACCATCCCCGCGAAGTCCTTCTCCACGATGTCGCAGCTCTGGGAGATGGCGGCGATGACGTCTTCATCAACGGCGTTCATCTTGGTATGAATCTCCAGGCAGACCGCGCCGTCGCCGATATCCACGAGGGATACGCCGGGATTCTGGAACACCACTTTCTTCCGTTCCTTCAGGGAGGGAAGCAGGATGATCTTGGGGTTGTCGGCAATCTTGATATAGTCTTTCGACTCGAAATCGTAGCAGTAGAGGCCGTCGGCCTTCTTCGTGTAGAATGAGTTGGAGCCTTTCTTCACCATGTCGGAAATCTTTTTGGGAACTTTCAGCTTGAGTTCCTTCATGACTTCCAGCGATTCCTTCAGGCCGATCTCGTCCCAGAGCTCGAAGGGACCCTTCTCGTGGTTGTAGCCCCACCGCATGGTGTTGTCGATCTGGTAAGGGTAATCGCAGATTTCGGGGACGCGGTTCGCCGCGTAGAGGAAGTTCCTGCACAGATACTCCCGCACCACTTCGCCGGCGATGTCCTTACCGTAAAAGAGGACTTTCAGTTTGTCGCCGAAGCTGCCTTCGGTCTTCTTCGCCTCGGCCACGGAATCATATTTCGGCTTGCTGAAGGGCACGTATTCCATCTTCTTGTAATCGAGGGCCAGTTTCACCTTTTTGCCTTTCTCGTCCTTGGTCCTCTTGTAGAATCCCTGCTTGGTCTTGTTGCCGAGCCACTTGTTCTCCATCATCTTGCTCATGACATCGGAGGGGATGAAGTACTCTCTCATTTCATCGTCGGGCACCGCCTCATAGAGGTTCTTCATGACATGGAACCCCGTGTCGAGACCGACGAGGTCCATGGTGCCGCAGATGGCCGAGCCGGGACGGCCCACGCCCTTGGCGATGATGGCATCGAGTTCGGGAACGGAAAGCCCCTTGTCAACCATGAGCTTCACGGCATTGGCGATGTCGAAGACGCCGATGCGGTTGGCGATGAAGTTGGGAACATCCTTGCAGATAACCACGCCCTTGCCGATGACATCTTCGGAGAAGGCGGTCATGAAGTCGATGACTTCCTTTTTCGTTTTTGTTCCCGGAATGATTTCAAGGAGTTTCATGTACCGGGGCGGGTTGAAGAAATGGGTTCCCAGGAACCGCTCTTTCATCTTTTCGCCCATCTTTGATTCGATCTCCTTGATGGGGAGGCCGGAGGTGTTGGATGAGACGATACAGGTCGGCTTGACGATTTTCTCGACCTTGGCGAAGAGTTCCTGCTTGATCTTCAGATTCTCGACGACCACCTCGACTACCCAGTCACAGTCTTTTATCTTTTCCAGGTCATCTTCAAAGTTGCCGATGGTGACCATTGAAGCGTTCTTCTTGGAAAAGAAACTGGCAGGCTTTGATTTCACGGCACCCTGCAGACCATTCGAGGCGAACCTGTTACGCCATGCAGGACTCTTTTCCGTCAGCCCGCTCTTCTTGTCATCGTCGGTGAGCGAGAAGGGAATGATATCGAGGAGTACGCACTCGATCCCTGCATTGGTAAGGTGCGCCGCGATGGTGGCACCCATGACCCCTGCCCCTAACACAGCAGCTTTCTTAATCTGATACGTCATATTAATCCTCCTTACTTAACGTAGACTCAAAAAATACGGTTCCTGTTATACACCGTTCCATCACTGAAATGAATGCTATATCGTGAAGGATTCTTCCAGCATCTCGATGGGAGCCTTGTTCCCAAGCTGTATCGCCGTGCAGCGACCGGCGAGCGTGGGAAGGACGGTGTCCGCAAAGTAACTGGCAGCTAAAATCTTGCCCTGGTAGAATGCCACATCTTTGTTCTCCCTTGCAAGGGCTCTCTGCTTTGCCTTGGATCCTTCGGCACCCGCTTTCGCATAGATCGCCTGCAGTTTTTCCTCGGCCACGACGGCACCCTGCATGAGCTGCCATCCCACCACGAGATCGCCGAGGTTCATCAGGTAGGGCCGCGCGTTCATAATGGGAAGCAGGAAACTGGAGCCTTTGCCCCAGTCGGCGAACTGCATGGTGAGACCGACCATTGCATTGTACGCTTCCTCGAGGCGTTGGGCCTGTGATTTCAGCGTATCAATTGTCTTTGCCTTCGCCACGGTGGCGCTTATCTCGCCGAAGAGGTTCATGGCGTTCTGGCCCTTGTTCATGCCCAGCTTGCGGCCTACCAGGTCGAGGGCCTGGATACCGTTGGTCCCCTCGTAGAGCGAGGCGATTTTGCAGTCCCGCAGGTACTGCTCGACGGGGTATTCCTGGATGTAGCCGTACCCGCCGTACACATCGATCGCGAATGAACATACGTCAAATCCCTTGTCCGAGCAGTAGGCCTTGCAGACGGGGGTGAGAAGCTCGACGAAGCCTTCCCATTTCGCCCTTTCCTGCGGTGTCTTCGCCGCATGCTCCATGTCGATGCAGTAGGAGACCCAGTAGTTCATCGCCCTCATGCCTTCCACATGGGCCTTCATCCAGAGAAGCGTCCGCCGCACGTCAGGGTGCTGAATGATGGGCACCGCCGGGGCATTGGGATCTCTCATCGCCCATACGGGCTTGCTCTGGATTCTCTCTTTCGCGTACTGGATGGCGTGCTCCAGGGCTGCGGTCGCGTGACCGAGGCCCTGCATGCCCACCTCCAGGCGCGCTTCGTTCATCAGCAGGAACATGATCTTCATGCCGGCGCGCTCCGGTCCCAGCAGTTCGCCGATACATTTGCCGTTGTCGCCGAAATTCAGGGTTGCCGTGGCGTTGCCGTGGATGCCCATTTTATGCTCCAGGTTGCCCGTCACCACGTCATTGGCCACGCCGAGACTCCCGTCGTCCTTTACCCGGTACTTGGGCACGATGAAGATGGAGATGCCCCCCGTGCCGAGAGGATCGCCCTCGATGCGCGCGAGTACGGGATGGATGATGTTTTCCGTCAGGTCGTGGTCACCCGAGGAGATAAAGCTTTTTGTGCCGATGATGTCAAAGAGTCCATCGGGACGCCGTTTCGCCGACGTCCGCAGGGCGCCGACATCGCTCCCCGCACCCGGCTCGGTGAGGCACATGGTGCCGCCCCACTTGCCTTCGAGCATCTTAAACATGTACTTATTTTTCTGCTCTTCCGTGCCGTAGTTGTCGATCAGGGCCGCCGCCCCGAGGCCGAGCCCGGGATACATCATGAAGGCAAAGTTGGCCGAGTTAAAGAGCTCCATGCAGGCGCTCCACAAAAGTAGCGGCATGCCCTGGCCGCCTATCTCGGGGCTTTTCGTTGCCATGAGCCACCCGCCCTCGCAGAACTTCCTGTAAGGTTCATGGAAGCATTTGGGGGCATACGCCTTGCCGTCTTTTAACTGCGCATGATCCTTGTCACCCACATCGTAGGTGGGAAGAATCGCCTCGACGGCAAGTTTCTCCGCTTCGTTCAGCATCATTTCCACGGTTTCCGCGGAATAGTCGGCTTCCCGGAGGTGGAACTCACCCCGCTCCGCCCCGTAGCGCAGTATGCCTTCGGTGACGGATATCGCCCGGTTCATTTCCTGAATGACGCGCCTGTTCGTATCGTCAGAGAAATTCAGATTGTTGTTATTGAGCATGAAATTCATCAGTATCCTGAAGAGCTCCGTGTCGCCGAGAAAAAATCCGATATAGGTATACGAAAAATCCCGGAGAAGCTGTGTGGCGTTCTTGTTGCTGTCGATCATTCCGGATACTTCTTTATGAAGTTTTTCTATATCGTTGAGCAGAATCTGGGCGCATATTTCCTCTTTGCTAGTGAAGTACAGGTAGATTGCGCCTTTGCTGAGCTGTGCCTTCTTCGCTATCTTGGAGACCGTGACGGGATGGCTCTCTTTCTTGAAAAAAAGCTTCCGCGCGGCGTTGAGAATCACCTTTTTTCTCTGTTCTTTTTCTTTTTCTCTTCTCTTGCGGGGTCCGGACATGGAAAACACCTGAGTATGGATATTGATCTGGCGGCTTACGACCCATGTTCAGTTTAAAAACATAGGTCATAATATGACTGTAGGTCACGCCTCGTCTAAACCGAAAAGGATTTCAAAGTCAAGGAAAAAATGCCGAACCCTTGCACTCACTGTATCGGAGCGGAATTCGATAAAAAAAATTGACATCGCCGCTCCCCCTGTGGTAGGCAGAGGCGACTTTTTTCAGGGGTGCAGAGAAGGCGAAAGTTGTGTGATGTTTCAGGGTATTTCGAGTCATCCGGCCATCGCAAGGAGTTGGGCATGACCCTCCAGGATATTCGGGAGATTCTTGACGCAGAAGTGCTGGTCGGACATGATCATCTGCTAAGAGATGTAAAAACCGCCTTCAGCGCCGATCTTATGAGCGACGTGCTGGCATTTGCCAAGCCGCGAAGTTTACTGCTCACGGGACTCACGAATCCACAGGTGGTCCGCACCGCCAGCATCCTTGATACGGCGGCGATTGTCATTGTGCGCGGCAAGCGCCCCCCGGAAGAAACGGTGAAACTGGCTGAGGAGCTGGATATTCCCCTCCTGCTCACGCGGTATATTCTCTTCGAGACATCAGGGCGGCTGTACGCCAACGGAATCGTCGGGTGCGTGAAAAAGCTATGAGGATCGAACGGCAATGAAGCTTTCCGTGTTAGTTGAAAAACTGAACCTCAGGGTGTGGTGCGCAACCGAGTCCCTCGAGAGAGAGGTCCTCGGCGGCTACGTGGGCGACCTCTTGAGTGATGTGATAGCGAACAGCAAGAAAGGAGATGTCTGGATCACCCGGCAGGCGCACCAGAACATCGTTGCCGTCGCTACCCTCAAGGAACATGCAGCGATAATACTTGCGCTTGGCAAAGAACCGGAACCGGGAACCCTCGAAAAGGCAACAAAAGAAGGCCTCCCGGTTCTGACGACAGACCTCCCCGCATTCGAGACAGCCGGAAGAATCTTCACGGTGACGGGCATGGCCTGACGCCATTCCCTCCCGGAGAACCATTCCATACTGCGGATTGCGGACCCGAGGTACCCGGCGATGGTGAGACCGTTCAGGTGTGATTTTCATATACATACGTGCCTTTCACCATGTGCCGATCTGGATATGTATCCGACTGCACTGGTCCGGGAGTCCGTTGCACGTCACATCGATATAATCGGCATCTGCGATCACAACGCGTCGGAAAACGCAGGCTTCGTGATGCGCGCGGCGGAGGGAACACCCCTTGTCGTATTTCCGGGCATGGAAGTGACCAGCAGTGAAGAAGTTCATGTGTGTGCGCTCTTTGGCAATATTACACAGCTTATGGAATTACAGAAAACCGTCTACGAATCCCTGACGGGCGTGAACAACGAAGATCTCTTCGGCTCGCAGGTGATAGTCAACGAGAGCGACGAGGTGGAAGGGTTCAACGAGAGGCTCCTCATCGGCGCGACGGGGCTCTCGCTGAGAAACATCATCGACGCCGTCCACTCACTTGACGGCATCGCCATCGCCTCCCACATCGATCGCGAGTATTTCAGCGTTCTCGGCCAGCTCGGGTTTATCCCGCCCGATGTCGGCTTCGACGCCCTGGAGATTACCTGGCGGACAGGTATCCGTACCGCGCGAAGCCTGTACCCGGAACTTGCCGCATTCCCCTTCATCACATCGTCGGATGCACACAGGCTGCACGACATCGGCACGGGCGCGTGTTCCGTGTTCCTCGATGCACCCACGATCGATGAGGTCAGAAAGGCGCTTGCCGGTCTCGACGGCCGGAAGCTGGAAGAGTAGCCATGGAAGAGCTTTCCATGCACGTTCTCGATATCGTGGAAAACTCCACCAGGGCAGGCGCGGCGCTGGTCGAAATCGTCATTGCCGAGGACCGCGCGGCGGACCGGCTGACCATCGAGATAATTGACGACGGTGAGGGCATGGGAGAGGACATCCTCAAGAGCGCCCTCGACCCCTTCTACACGACAAAAACGGTGAGGAGGATTGGCCTCGGGCTTCCGCTGCTGGCGCATGCCGCGGAAACGGCCGGCGGCGCCTTTTCCATCGAATCGGAGAAAGGAAGCGGGACCAGGGTCACGGCGCATTTTTCACTCTCTCACATCGACCGCCAGCCGCTGGGAAACATGGCGGACACCATGGTGACGCTGCTCGCGGGATATCCCGCTGTCGATTTTCTCTATACGCACCGCACCGGCGAAAGGAAATTCGTGCTGGATACAAGGGAACTCAAAGAGGAACTGGAAGACGTGCCGATCAACACTCCTGAGGTGCTCAGGTTCATACGAACGACCGTCGTGGAAGGGCTGAAAGAAATTGGAGCCGCCGATTAGCGGCGATTCTTATTATGGTAGATGACAATCATGGGAGGTTTGTACGAATGGATCCGGAATACAACGAACTGCGAAAGGAATTTTCACCGGAACAGATCAAAACGCTCGATGACATCATCGAGCGTTTCAAGAATAAGCCGGGGGGGCTGATCCCGGTTCTGGAACAGGCACAGGAACTGCTCGGGTTTCTGCCCGTGCCGGTGCAGCGCCGCATCGGAAGGTGTTTGAACCTGCCGCTCTCCCAGGTGTACGGAGTGGTGACCTTTTACTCATTCTTCACCATGGAGCCGCGGGGCAAGCACACGGTCCGCGTCTGCATGGGAACGGCGTGCTACGTGAGAGGCGGCAAGAAAATCGCTGATAACATTCAGAAGATATTCGGCGGCATCAAGGAAGGGCAGACGACGCCGGACCGCCTGTTCACCTATGAGACGGTGCGGTGCCTGGGCGCCTGCGGGCTGGGGCCCGTCGTCGTGGTCGACGACGAGGTTCACGGGCGGGTGAAACCGGACAAGGTCAAGGAAATACTGCAGAAGTATAATTGACGATGAGTGAACCATTACAATTGATTGTTCAAAGAGGTTGACGGCAATGGCAAAACTTAAAATTGAGGATTTAAAGAAAATCAAGGAACGTATTCATGCCGAGAACGCCCTTCGCGAGGGAGACCGCAGGGTGAAGGTCACCGTGCACATGGGAACCTGCGGTATCGCCGCCGGTGCGCGTGAAGTCATGAACGCCCTCATGGCGGAAATCGAAGAAGCGAAGGTCGCCGATGTCGTGGTGACCACCTCCGGCTGCATGGGACTGTGCAGCAGGGAGCCCGAGGTGACCATCGAAATAATCGGGCAGGAACCAATCGTCTATGAATACATGAACACCAACAAGATGCGACAGGTGTTCAAGCGGCACATCCTGAACGGGGAAGTCCAGACCCCCTTCGTCCTCGCCAGGGGAAGAGAAAAGCGGGATTAGGGACGCATACCCACACTATGAATGAGGAGGAGGTTGCAATCCGATGAAGGTGTTTCGGTCTCACATACTGATATGCGGCGGTACCGGCTGCCGTGCAACGGGGAGTCTGAATCTGAAGCTGTCGCTCGCGTCTGAGCTCGCGGCGCGGGGTCTCGAGGAAGAAATCCGGGTGGTCGAAACGGGCTGTAACGGGTTCTGTGCCATGGGGCCCATCATGGTCGTCTATCCTGACGGCATCCTCTATACGATGGTGAATGCCGCGGATGTGCCGGAACTGGTGGAAGAGCATTTTCTCAAGGGACGTCCCGTGGCACGGCTTATGTACAAGGAGCCCCTGACCGAAGAGACGATTCCTGAAATGCACGAAATTCCCTTCTTCGCCCATCAGGAACTCCGTGTCCTCAAGAACAAGGGGCTCATCGATCCCGAAGTAATTGACGAATATATCGCCCGTGACGGGTACGCCGGCTTGGCGAAGGCACTGAAGGACATGACGCCGGCCGAAATCGTCCAGGAAGTTTTTGATTCCGGTCTGCGGGGACGCGGCGGCGCGGGATTTCCCACGGGCCTCAAGTGGAAATTCGCCGCCCAGTCGCAGAGCGACATGAAATACGTGCTCTGCAACGCCGACGAGGGTGACCCCGGCGCGTTCATGGACAGAAGCGTCCTGGAAGCGGATCCCCATGCCGTTCTCGAAGGCATGGTCATCGCCGCGAAGGCGATCGGCTCGAATAAGGGATACATTTACTGCCGTGCGGAATATCCTCTGGCGCTCCGCCGGCTCGCCATCGCCATTGACCAGGCCCGCGACTACGGCCTCCTGGGAAAGAACATCCTCGATACGGGATTTGATTTCGACATAGAGATATACCAGGGCGCGGGCGCGTTCGTCTGCGGCGAGGAAACGGCCCTCATGACCTCCATCGAAGGGAAGCGGGGAATGCCGCGGCCGAGACCACCCTTCCCTGCCGTCTCGGGATTGTGGCAGAAACCGAGCATCCTCAACAACGTGGAGACCCTCGCGAACGTGGGACAGATTATCCTGCGGGGAAGCAAGTGGTTTGCCAGTATCGGCAATGAAAAGAGCAAGGGCACCAAGGTGTTTGCACTCACCGGCGACGTGAACAACGTGGGTCTCGTGGAAGTTCCTATGGGCACCACGCTGGGAACCATCGTCTACGATATCGGCGGCGGTATTCCGTCCGGCAAGAAGTTCAAAGCCGCCCAGCTCGGCGGTCCCTCCGGCGGCTGCATCCCCGTCCAGCACCTGAACGCCCCCGTGGATTATGAGAGCGTAGTGCAGCTCGGCGCCATCATGGGCTCCGGGGGCCTTATTGTCATGAATGAAGACAAGTGCGCCGTGGATATGGCGCGGTTCTTCATGGACTTCTGCCAGGATGAATCGTGCGGCAAGTGCGCTCCCTGCCGCGAGGGCACGAAGCGGATGCTCGAGATACTGACCAACATCTGCAACGGGAAGGGGAAGGAAGGCGACATCGAACTTCTGGAAGAGCTGGCGGCGGTCATCAAGGATACCGCGCTCTGCGGGCTCGGACAGACGGCGCCGAATCCCGTGCTCAGCACCATCCGCTACTTCAGGGACGAATACGAAGCTCACATCAGGGACAAGCGCTGCCCCGCCGGCGTGTGCAGCGCGCTGTTCAAGTCACCCTGCCAGAACGCCTGCCCCATCGGCATGGACGTGCCTCAATATCTCGCGCTGGTGCGTGCGGGACGGCTGGACGACGCCTACAAGATACTCCTGAGAACGAACCCCTTCCCCGCCATCTGCGGGAGGGTCTGCGACCACCAGTGCCAGTCCAAGTGCCGGCGCGCCTCCTCCGACGAAGCGCTGGCCATCAAATTCGTGAAGCGCTTCATCACCGATAACGCAAAGAAGCCGAACGTTGACCCCGCCGCCATGGACAGGAAGGAAAAGATCGCCGTCGTCGGCAGCGGTCCCGCCGGTCTCACGGCTGCAAAGGATCTCGCCCTGAGGGGCTACAAAATCACCGTGTACGAGGAACTCCCGGAAGCCGGCGGTATGACCCGCTACGGCATCCCGTCATACAGGCTTCCGCGAAACATCCTCGCGGGCGAAGTCAACGACATACGGGCCCTGGGGGTTGATATCGTCTGCAATACCCGCGTCGGAAGAGATGTATCCTTCGGCACGCTGTACGAGAATTTTGATTATATCTATCTCGCGCCGGGCGCTCACAGAAGCCAGCGCATGGGCGTCAAGGGAGAGAACCTCTCCGGCGTCTATGGCGGCGTGGAATTCCTCCGGGACTTCAATATGAATGAAGACGCCTGGCTGAAGGGTGCAAAGTCGCTGGGAAGCCGCGTCGCCGTCATCGGCGGGGGGAACTCGGCAATCGACGCGGCGCGGTGCGCGGTGCGGCTGGGCGCGGATGTGACCATCCTCTACCGCCGCTCCCGGGAAGACATGCCCGCGGCGGATGAAGAAATACTCGCGGCACTCCATGAAGGAATCAGAATCGAATACTTCGTCGCGCCGCTGGAAATTCACGAGACGAACGGAAAGGTGAGCGGCATCTCCTGCGAGCGCATGAAACCGGGCGACTTCGACAAGAGCGGGAGAAGGAAACCCGTGCCGGTGAAGGGCTCGGAATTCACACTGAGTGTGGACGCCGTCATCGCCGCCATCGGCCAGGCGCCCGACCTCTCCTTCGTGCCGGAAGGCGCGGGAATACAGATCAACAAGTGGGACACCTTCGATCTCGCCATGGATTCAAAATCACGGACAACCAATGCAAAGTTCTATGCCGGCGGCGATGCCGTCACGGGACCCTGGACGGTTGTGGGCGCCATCGCGGCGGGACACCTTGCGGCACAGGATATCGACAGGGATATTCGCATGAGAAATGGCGAGCCGCCATGGGAGGCGCCGGCGGAAGAAAAAATCGACATACCTTTTGAAATCGACGAGGAAACGGTGGAAACGCCCCAGGCGGCGATGCCTGAACTCGCGGCGGCCGCACGGAAGACGAACTTCAATGAAGTGGAACTGGGATACGCCCTCGATGTCGCAATCAAGGAGGCGTCACGCTGCCTGCGGTGCGACGCGGAGGTATAACAAAGCGATATGCGATAAGGGGTACGCGATAAGTAAGAACGTATTCCTTATCGCATAATGTGTGAAAGTTTGAATTGGACCAGACAGACAGTGTCAGAACAACCAACTTCTTCCTCCTGAAATCAAGCATTCGGCAATTTTGATGGGTATCCACCATTTCTTCAAGTCGTAATCATGTCTTGACTTCAATGGGATTTTCGTCTCGACACGGTGCACCATAAGTGTTACACTTACCCTAAAGGAGAACGGACCATGCCCACCAAAAATCCGAGAGTAAACATTGTTGTTGAGCCGCCCCTGTATAGTGTTATGCATGACCTTGCAACCAGTGAGGGCGTTTCCATGTCCACCATTGCCCGTGACCTTATCCGGGAGGCAATTGACTTGCGGGAAGATGTCGCCCTTGCAACTTTGGCCGATACACGAATGAAGACATTCGACAGAAAAGTGGCGCTTTCGCATAAAGATGTGTGGAAATGATCCATGCCTTTTACCCTGCACTACCATCCCGCGGTGCGCGCTGAAGATTTGCCCCTTATCGATCAAAGAACAAAAGACAGGATCCGTAAGGCCATAGAAGAACGGTTGCAGACCGCACCTCAAGGACTATGGGGAGCCTTTGCGAAAGTCACTGAAAGGCTACTGGAAGCTCCGCGTGGGTGATTACCGGGTTGTGTTCAAAGTGATCGAGTCCGAGGTATGGATTCTTGGCATAAGGCATCGGAAATCAGTTTATATGGATATTGTTGCGAGGCTGTAAAGGCTTTAGTAGTTTCGTCATGCTTATAGGTCGGCTGTGCTTATTATCCAAGCATTGGGAGTATTCTTCTTTTCCTAAGAAATCTTTCGCAATAAATATCAATGTCTTTCTCTCGTGAGATCATAAACTTTAAAAAACTTATGCCTTAATCTGTGCAGCTCATGGGGGTCAGTCCACAATCGCATAATTTTTTATCGCTTATCTCTTGTCACATTCCTTTAAAAATCCACCACCGCCTCCAGGGGCTTTGCCGGGTAGACCTGCCCCGGCGTGGGCGGCATTGAGTTGTATACCCAGTCGATGTCGACGGTACCGAGGGTGATTCCCCGGGATTTCCGGTATCCCAGAAATTTTCCGCGGGTGAGAACGTCTTCCATCTGCATTGTGAGCCCGAAGACGGCAACGTCCTTCCCCGGCGCGAGGCTGAGGAGCTCCTCAGTATAGGCAAACGTGGAAAAAGCCAACCTCCCGCTGTCCGATGCCTTGCACTGCAGGAGAGGGACAATTATGGGAAACCCGTCTTCGCCGACGTAGGCGAGGAATTTTAACGAGTCCAGCATGTTAAAGAGGCCATGGGCCCATGAATTGAGCACCGCGGTATTCCCCTTTCTCTTCACGCCTGATTTCGCCGCCGCCGTCATGAGGGAGGCGAGGATAATTGATCCAAGGGGGAGTCCTTCCCTTCCATAGGTATACTGGAGGTCCATGTAGTGAACGGTATGAATGCCGAAATAGGCGTTGTAGCGGAACATGGGCTTCATGTTGAACATGTCATAATCCTCGCCCTTGTTCACCGCACGGGTCCAGACCGCGGCGCCGCGCCACATGCTCCGGTCAAGCGTCATGATGAGAAACCCCGTGCGCGGATTTTCTCGGACGTGTTTCTTGCTCATTCCCTCGGAGAACTGCCCCCAGATCATCTCGGTGGGTGTCTTTGCCTGCATCGCCGTGATGAGGGTCAGATGGGGGAGCCCTTTGGGATTCACCGTCGCGAGGAGTCCGACTTTCGCCTCCGGCTCAAAGGCGGCCATGGCCCGCTCGTCGAAGGAACCGTACTTTTTCCTCTCCTTCATAACTCACCCTCCTTTTTTCAAACCGCTCCGTCTCAGATCCGCGGCGGCGCTCAGTTCCGTTCCACCCTTGTGGGCCCGCTCCATTGGACTATTTCAGGAGCCACTCCCGATGCCCGGGCAACTGCGGCACATGCCTCCATCTCTTCTTTCGTCATCAGAGGCTCATCATGATAGGGCCAGTGCTGGTCGAGGCGCAGGTACTTGTCCCTGCAGAGATTGTTGAAGGCGCAGAGTTCCCACCGGCTGACGACGCCGGCAAGTTCCCGTGCCAGGAATTTTCCTATACCCTCGATGTTTTCACGGCAGGCCGTGGCGTGCGGCACCATGGGTGTCCGCACCCAGAGCGTCCGCGGCGTAGTATGTGCTTCAATATGCCGGCGAAGCCGGATGAGATTCTCCAGTATGAGTTCATTGGAGCGGCCGGTA
>JAPLJO010000027.1 GCA_026388515.1 Deltaproteobacteria bacterium
ACAATGAAATGAATTATGGTGAACCGCGGACGGGTGAATGAGGATGAGTATGAGTGCGCATGACACCACCATGAAGCTGATTGCCGTCATAAGCTGTGTTGTCTTCCTTGCGGCTGCCCTCACGGGGTGCATGACACGGGAGCGCATCGCCCAGGACCTGACAGAATCGCGCGAAAAGGCATATAAGGAATGGGTGCGGGAGAAAGAGCGGAGCGCCGGGACGGAGCGGATCGCCGAAGGACCCCTCTCTCTCGATCGTGCGGTGGAGCTTGCCCTCACCGGCAACAGAACCCTGCAGGCGGTTCTTGAAGAGAAGAACGTGGCTCAAGGCAGGATTCTCGAGGCATATGGAGGCGTGCTCCCCCATGTCTCCGTGGGCGGCACCTACACACGCAAAGACAGGGATCAGAAAGAAATCGAAGGCACCGTCTATGATGTCGGCCCCCGTGACAGCTATGCGGCCACGCTCACCGTGACACAGCCCCTCTTCCACGGCGGCGCCTCCACGGCGGCACTCCGGGCATCACGGCTTTACGAGACACTCACCGACGAGAGCGTACGGGAGGCGGTCCAGGGTACCATCTACGCCGCCATGACGGCCTACCGCCGGGCCCAGTTGGTGAAGGAGCAGCTTGAGGTGACGAAAACCTTCGTCGCCCTCGCAGAAGCACACCTGGCGGACGTGGAAATCAAGAGGCGGTTCGGCACGGCCTCGGACTTCAATGTCCTGCGTTCGAAGGTGGAGCTTTCCAACGCCAGGGCGGAGATGATTTCCTATCAGAACAACTACCACGAGGTGCTCACGCTTCTCTTTCAGACGATGGGCGTATCCCAGGAAAGCACCATCGAGCTCACCGATGTGCTCGTGTATGAGCCCTTCACTCTCGATGAGGAGGAGGCGGTCCGACGGGCCTTTCTCGGCAGGCCCGATCTTTCCGTTGCCGAACTCACGGTGAGGCTCCAGGAGGAATCCCTGAACGTGGCGCTGAGCGACTACTGGCCCCAGGTAAACGCCTTCTATAATCAGAGGCTTACCAAGCCTGATCCCTATATTGACACATACAACGAATGGGATGACGCGTGGTTTGCCGGCATTGACGTGACGATTCCCATATTTGACGGCCTCATGAGGGAAGGCCGCGTCGCCCAGGAGCGCGCGCGCCTGAAAAAACAGAATATCAATCTCCTGGACGTCCGCGAGCATGCCCTCTACGAGGTGAAAAACGCCCTGTTGGGCCTCAGGGATGCCGCGGAATCGGTGGAGGTACAGAAGCTTACCCTTGCACAGGCGCATGAAGGACTGCGACTCGCCGAAGTGGGGTACCGCGAGGGGGTACTCGACCAGGTGTCGGTGCTCGATGCACGTGCTGCACTGATAAAGGCGGAGCTTTTATATTTCAAGAGTCTGTTTGATCACGCCGTTGCCCGCATTGATCTTGAGAAGGCCATGGGGATGCTGACCGGTCCTGTGAACCATACCACCGCAGGAGAATGACATGCTGATATCCGACGTATCCATACGACGCCCCGTCATGACGCTCACGGTGATGGCGGCCATCATCATCTTCGGCTGGATTGCCTTTAAAGGCATGGGTATCGACCTGTTTCCCGAAGTTGACTTCCCCGTGGTGACCGTGAAAACCGTTCTCGAAGGAGCCAGCCCCGAGGTTATCGACGCCGACGTGACCGATGTCCTTGAAGAACAGATAAAAACCATCGGCGGCATCAAGTTCATCATGTCCCACAGTTACGAGAACATGTCGCTCATTATTGTGGAGTTTGAGCTTGAAAAGAACGTGGATATCGCTGCTGCCGAAGTTCGTGCCAAAGTAAACCTCGCCGAGGGGAACCTCCCCGATGACGTGAAAAAACCGGTGGTGGATAAGATGGACATCGCCGCGAGTCCCATTATGTGGCTTACGGTATATGGGATCGCCGATTATGGAAAGCTTTCCTACTATGCCGACAAGGTTCTGAAAGAGGAGATTCAGTCCATCAACGGCGTAGGAAACATCCAACTGGGGGGGCTCAGAGAGAGAGAAATCCGCGTCTGGCTGGACCCGGAAAAACTCAAAGCCCGCGAACTCACGGCCCAGGATGTAATGGCGGCAATAAAACTGAAGCACTTGGAACTTCCCGGCGGCCGTATCGAGACGAAGGAGAAGGAATACAGCGTCAAAGTAAAGGGTGAATATACTTCCGTTGAGGAACTGAGAACCCTCGTGGTGGCCGAACGGAACGGCGCCACGATCACCCTTTCGGAAGTAGGAAAGATAGACGACGGGTTCGAGGACATGAGGAGTATTGCCCGATTCAATGGTCTTCCCGCCATCGGACTCGGCATCAAGAAACAGTCCGGCACCAATACCACGGCGGTCATCGATGCCGTGAAGGCAAAACTGGAAGAAATCAGGAAACACACTCCTGAAGGAATTTCCATCGGCACTGCTCTTGATACGTCGGGTTTCATTAAAAGTTCCATTGAAGGTGTTCAATTCGACATCATATTCGGCATAATTCTCACGGCCCTCATCATGTACCTCTTTCTGAGGAATGTCAGGGTCACCTTTATCAGTGTGACGGCGATCCCCATTTCGCTCATCGGCGGGTTCGTCCTCATGCACGCACTCCATTTTACCGTTAACTTCATCACGATGCTCGCCATGTCGCTTTCGGTGGGCATGGTGATTGATGATGCCATCGTGGTTCTGGAAAACATATTCCGCCACGTGGAATCGGGCGAAGATCCCATGACGGCCGCCAGCCGCGGCACAAGTGAAGTGGGTCTTGCCGTCATTGCCGCCACCTCGTCCGTGGCGGCGGTATTTATCCCCGTTGCCTTCATGAAGGGAATCATCGGCAGATTCTTTTACCAGTTCGGCGTGACCGTGGCGCTCACCATCCTTATTTCGGTACTCGTGGCCCTCACGCTGACGCCGCTTCTCTGCTCGCGCATGCTGCACCATCAGAAATCACATTCGCGGCTCTACCTTATCCTTGAAAATGGCTTTCAGGCGGTGGAGCGGACCTATCGAAAGTCCCTTGAGTGGGCCGTGTCGCACCGCTGGAGCGTCATCGGTATTGCCGTCGGTACGTTCGTCCTGGGGATGTTCCTTGCCCGATTTATCGGCACGGAATTCGTCACCCAGTCCGATGAGAGCCAGTTCAGGATAGGCTTTGAACTTCCCACAGGCACCTCGCTCGAAAAAACTGCCGCGCGGCTCCAGGAACTGGAGGCAATGGTCTCTTCTCAGCCGGAGACAGAGAGCTATTTCGGCGCCGTCGGAGTCGGCAGTGGTGAGGAAGTGAACATCGGTGTCATGACGGTGATACTCGTCCCCAAAAAAGAACGGCAGCACTCCCAGCAGGAAATCATGACCCGCATGCGTGAGAAGCTTACCGCATTCAAGGATATGACCTCATCGGTGGAATATATCTCGGATGTGGGTGGCGGCGAGCGTCAAGCGGATGTACACCTCGTCATAAAAGGTCCCTCCGTGGAAGAACTGGCCCCGGTCAGCGACCGCATCGTGGAGGACCTGAATTCACAGGGCGTCTTCATCGGTGTGGATACGGATCTTCGCCTCACCAAGCCGGACGTGAAGGTGTACATCAACAGGGGCCTTGCCGATGACCTGGGCGTGGATGTGCGGTCAATCTCGGATGAGATTTATATCCTCTTCGGCGGCGTCGAGGCGGCAAAGTTCAAGGAGGGCGGCTATCGGTACAATATCCGCGTGAAGGCCCTTCCCGAGTTCAGAATGACGCCGTCAGACCTGGAGCTTATCGCGGTACGCGCCCACGACGGCCGTCTTATTGACGCGACGAATCTTATCAGCCAGGAAGTGAGCAAGGGACCCAACGTCATCAACCGTTTCAACCGCACGCGTTCGGTGACGCTCTATGCCGATGTTCAGGGGATGGCCGCCGGCGAAGGACTCACAAAAGCGGAAGAAACCATTGCGAAGCATCTTCCGAAGGGTGGAAGCTGGGGCACGGAGCTGGTGGGAAAAACCCAGGCATTCCGTGAATCCTTCAAATACCTCCTGCAGGCGCTCTTCATTGCGGTGCTCGTCATTTACATGATTCTGTGCATCCAGTTCGAATCCTTCGTCCATCCCTTCACGATGATGCTCGCGCTGCCGCTCTGCATGGTGGGTGTTTTCGGCGCGCTTCTTGTGACCGGGAAGACGCTGAATATCTTTTCATTTATCGGCATCATCATGCTCATGGGAATCGTCACCAAAAACGGCATCCTTCTCGTGGATTTCGCGAACCAGCAACGCCGGAAGGGGCTGGATAAAATCCAGGCGATACTGACCGCGGGGCCCATACGGCTAAGGCCGATTCTGATGACGGCCTCCGCCGTCATCATCGGTATTTTCCCCGTGGCACTTGCCTTCAGCGAGGGCGGGGAAATGCGGGCGCCCATGGCCGTGGCGGTGATAGGCGGCATGATGTCCTCGACGTTCCTCACGCTTCTCGTGGTGCCCGTCGTCTATCTCATGCTGGACGACCTCCAGGAATGGGTGGCGCGAACGTTCGGAAGACTCCGTGGAAGAAAAGTTGAAACAACCACCGGTGAACATAAGTAAAACGTTGTAGTAAAAAAAAGTTGTCACTGCCGCGAAAGCGGGTACGCATACCACAGTAACTTGATGCGAAAAAGAATTCCCGACTTGTTACGAAGTCGTCATGCAAGGAGAGCAATGATGAAACACCTTACCCGCACGGGCCGGTTCAATCTTTCAGGAATAGTGCTTCTTGCCGTCATGCTGTCGGTCTCGGGAGTATGCGCCGCGGCGGATGAAATGAAATCCTCCGGTACGACGAAGGGAAAGACCGTGAAGACAGCGGTGGTGGAACTGAAGGATTATCAGCCTTCCCTTCAGGCGACGGGTACCCTTGTTCCCCGACGCCACAGTCAGGTGTTTGCTCTGGTGGGCGGCCAGGTTGAGAAGCTTCCCGCCGATATCGGTGACCGCGTCTCCAAAGGCGATCTTCTTTTCAGAATCCGCACCGTGGACCACCAGCTTGGCCTTCAGCAGGCCGAGGCGAACCTTGTCCGGGCACAGGTCATTGTCACCGATAGGGAACGCGAAAAGGAAAGGATGAAGAACCTCTACGAAGCCGGGTCGGCGACACAGCAGATGTTCGACCAGACCGCCACGACCTACGATGAATCCAGGGCTGCCCTCGCACAGGCCACGGCGGCCCGCGATATCGCCGCTCAGGTGCTCCGGGACTGCACCGTGACCGCTCCCTATTCCGGAGCAATCACCGCCCGCTACCTCCAGGAAGGAGAATTCATCGGGGCAGGCAAAGAGGTGCTTGAGATCATGGATCTCTCGGTCCTGAATGCGGAGATGGAGCTTCCGGAACGCTATGCCGGCGAGATTGCCCCTGGACTGCCCGTCATCCTCTCCTTCAGCTACCGGCCCGACACCGTGGAGGGAAAGCTTGTTGCCGTGAATTCAAAACTGAATTCAGCCAACAGGACCTTTCTCGTCAGGGTGGAGGTGAAAAATCCCGAGGGCAGATTACAGGCGGGGCTTTTCTGCACCGGCACGTTTCAGCTTCCCCTGCGAAAGAAACAGACGGCCATTCCCGCGGCAGCCCTTATCAGGGACGAGGGCCGCGCCATTGTATGGATTATAGAGAACGGTACCGCCCGCAAGCGAACCGTGGAAGAAGGGTCTTTTTTCAATGGCTGGGTCTGGGTTAACCGCGGACTGAATGCCGGTGAGACCGTCATCACGGAAGGCCAGGGAGGGCTCATTGATGGAGACCGGGTGACGGTCCGGAAATAGCCGCATGAAGTACGTATTTTTCCTCACTCGTCTTATTTATTCAGTGGCATCATAACAGCGCACATTACCTGCTGT
>JAPLJO010000102.1 GCA_026388515.1 Deltaproteobacteria bacterium
CGGTAGGGAGAGCCCTCCGGCGGGAGGACATGAATCTTCGCGGCAAAGGTTGTTGAGACCTGAGCCGGTTCTATAATGGCGACACGTATTCCAAAGGGTTCCACCTCATAGCGCAGGGAAAGTACCATTCCCTCGATGGCAAATTTGCTCGCCGAGTAGATTGATTCAAAGGGAAAGGGAATCTGACCGACAAGCGACGACATGGCAATGAGTTTGCCTTTCCCCCGCTTTCTCATGGAAGGTATGAATGCCTGGAATATCGCAGCTGCGCCGATGATATTTATTTCAAAACATTTGAGAGCTTTCTCCAGACTGACTTCTTCGAAGGGTCCGAAAAAGCCGATTCCTACATTCGAAAGCACCGCGTTGACCTCGCCGTATTTTGAGAGAACCCGGTCGCGGAACTTGAGAATGCCCGGCCTGTCCGTGATATCGATGACTTCGAGAATATGCTCACCGCCTTTAGCCTTCAGTTCCTTTGACAGTGACGCGATTCCGTCCGCATCCACGTCAAAGCCCGTCACATTCCATCCTTCGCCCGCAAGAATTTTTGCTACTTCCCGGCCCATCCCCTGGGCAAGACCGGTAATCACGACAACCTGACCCATGACAACACCCCCTCCTGATTATTCCCGTCGGTGCACCGCACTCGCCGGGGCAAAGAAGTTCCTACGACCGTTTCTGCTCCCTGTACCACCGGCTAATCTGTTCCATTGAAGCCGTGAAATCCGGATAGATGAATTGAAAGCCCGTTTTCTTAAGTTTTGTATTGTCAATGATATAGTCTTCGTAGAGGTAATTGACGGCATCGTACTCGAGATCGGGTATCTTCCCCTTCCATTTTGAAATCATCCCATCCGCTTTTGCCGCAATCTTCACAATGCCGAGTGGTATGTGCAGTGCAGGGGGCTTCAGGCCGAACGCCTTTGACGCCAGAACGAGTGCTTCCCCAACTGTGGGATTGCTGTTGTCGGCGATGTTGTATGCCTGCCCCTCGATCCCATCGATATGAGAGAGGTGGACGACAGAGGCGGCTACATCTTCAGCACGCACATTTGAGAGACGCTGCCTTCCGCTTCCTGGTATAGCTGTAATGGATGTGGGGCGTGAAAAGGCCTTCCCTGCCCCGTCAGTGCAGCGGGGTCCATACACGGTGCAGGGCCTTGTAATGATTCCGGGGAGTCCCTCCTGAATTCTTCTTCGAACGACCAGCTCACCGTTATGCTTGCTTTTTCCGTAGGAATTCTGCGGATCCTGAGGATAGTCCTCGCCCATTGGTGTTCCGCGGGAGGGCGCATAGACGCTCGTGGATCCCACATGGACGTACCGCTTCACTTTCGCTTCCATGGCGAGCTTCGTGATATGCTCGACACCGCGAACGTTCACGGGATAGAGCTCTTCATAGGGTGTCGAGAAATTGCATATTGCGCCCATATGAAACACCCGGTCTACATCGCCTCTGAAAAGGTGCGGCAGCGTTTCGGGCTGCCTCAGGTCCGCACCCACGAATTCGACGCCGAGCTTATCGAAAAAAGTTGTATCCTTCCTGGGACGTGCCGTCGCACGCACACGAATGCCCTTTCCGGCGAGGAATTCGACGAGGTGACCTCCCATGAAACCCGCCGCTCCCGTGATAAGCGTGATGCCGGTAAATTCCATTTCTCAGTCCCTCCCTTTGACTACATATGTAATTCGAAAGTGTTGATACCCGCGAATGCGGTAATGACTGAATAAGAGCCCCCATCTTTTATGAAAATATTACAGTACACGCGCCTCTCCGGTCTTTTCAGGTTTACGTGTATCTTTCACCTTATTGCCCCTATCCGAAAACGATTGAGCGGTGAGCCCTTTCTGAATCAGCTCCACTACAAGCGTATGCAGCTTCTCAGGATCTATCGCCGCAATCTTGAAGCGGTCCGACTTGTTGGTATGGAAAAAAATGCCCTTGTTGATTGCCGACATGAGATGATAGAGAAGCTCCGGATCGTGGTCTCCGAGAAGTTCCCTCACCTTCGGTTCTTTCGCCATCCGGATGACGGCATCCATCATGGCCCTGTTCCACATCCGTATCCTCTCCACCAGTTCTTCCGGAATCATGCCGTCAAACTCATCCGAGCCGAGGGTCCAGAAAAGACGCATGAATTTCTCGTTATCCTTGCTGAACGTGAAAAGTGTATCGGTGAGTTTTTTCATGAGTTGTTCGGCAGGAATATTTTCATTCAGTATATTGAGGAGTCGTGCGTGAAGTTCCTGAAGGTATTCGTCGAACATGTGGACAAAGAGTGCCAGTTTCGAAGGAAAATGAGTGTAGACGGTACGCTTGGTTACTCCCGCCCGTCGTGCGATTTCTTCGACAGTGATGGTGCTGAAGCGTTTTTCAAGAAATAGTTCCTTCGCGGCTTGTTCGATGGAGAGTCGGGTTCGTTTTTTATTGAACAGATGTTTTCCTGCCATTGCTCAGGAGATGTCCTTCTGTGAATGAATTGCATATTTCATATTATTACACTGTGAGTGTACTATACCGAGCCTGTTATTCTGTCAAGATTAAATTCCGGCTGCGGGCGATATATATAATTACCAAGTTATTCTAATGAGTTATAATTAATCAAATCAACTATTCTTTTATTATTATTTATATACGACAGGTGTATAAATATTTATTTTATCAGCTCTCTACCCGATGATTTTCGAGATCACTACTTCTTCCTGAAAATACCGTCCAGCAACTTCTGTACCCCGCTTCCCGCGGCATTGCCCTTCCCGGGAACGCCCAGCTTTTTCTGAATTTTTTCCAGGCTTTTTCCTATGTTTTTCTGGATATAGTACTGCGACACCGCTTTTGTTACGTATGCCGTATCAAGGAAGGGTATCGGCTTCCCCACGGTTCCCTTGATGGTGACGGGCAGCACCATTTGCTTCTCATTGTTAAGAAGTGCGCGTAACACTTCGGCCTTCCCGGCGAGTTTTTCAGAGTGCCCGGCAGACAGAATCACTTTTCCTGCGAGGTCCAGCGTTTTTGCTTCCAGATCGACCGATCCATCGATCCGGGCGGTCGAATCAGTCGCCTTGCTCGTCTGAATGTTTTTCAGAACCGCCTCACTTATCTGAAGCTGTTTTCCTTTGAGTATAAACGCGGCATCGAGTGAATCAAATCGCGTGGATTCGTGCCTGGCCGTTTCTCCCCCGAATGATGTAATAAGCCCGCTCATACCTTGAATACCAAAAAGGGAACCAAGAACGGTATCGACGAGATTGAAGTTCTTCCATTCTCCTTTAACAATCGAGAGCGACCCTTCCGCTGCAAGGGGCTTTCCCCCGCCCTTTGCGGCAGAACCACGCACGTCGACCGTTCCGCCCAGCGTTCCTGTGAATGTATCTTTATATGCCGTGGTGGCACTTAATACTTTGTTCACATCGATGGCGGCGAGAGACGTCTTCACGTTCCAGTCCTTTTCCGCCATACCGTATGATGCTGTTGTCTTAACGGAGCCACCGAAGGTATTCATGCTGAGCTCACTTACATCTACCTTTTCAGGTGTATAGTTGAATTTCATTATAAGCTTATCGAAAGGTAAACCCGAAAATACCCCATGAGATATCGAAACTTCACCGCCTCCGGTGAGTTTTTCCGTTTTTCTGAATGACAGAGCCGTCTTCAGACCCGAAAGTGTTCCTGTCTTTCCTTTCACCGTCTCTTTCGCGTCCTGCGGAGGGGGTAATGTAAATCCGATAGAATCGGAGGCGCCTCTTACATTTATTACAAGGTCCCTTGTCACCCCGGTCACCGTGACATCTCCCTTTATGCTTCCCGAGGGGGTATAGGGTTCGAGGGCGTCGGTCATTCCTCTTAATCCTTCAAGGGGAACGACAAATGCACCCACATTTATCGCCACTCTTGGTGAGGGCTTTTCGAGTACTATTGTGCCGTTCGCACGTGCCGTGATTGTATTCAGGGAGAGTTCTATTGATTGAAGTGTAAACGTATCGCCTTGGATATCGCTTTTGACTGCAAGGGCGAGTTTTGTTCCAGCTGGTTTCGTAAAGGCATTTCCGTAGGATATCTTCATTGCATCAAGCAGGACATCCGATGACAGGGTGAACCCCTCACGCGTACCGGACGTGGAAACAACAGCCGAGAGCGGCCCTTCCATGGAAAGTTCCTTCGGCAATTTTACTACACCAGGAAGAAGTGCCGTGAGTGACATGGGATTGATGGAATCTGCGGTTGCCTTCATGTTCCATTTCTGATTCCGGAGGAGATTATCCACCTCTCCCTGAAGCGTTATCTTTCCATCATTCACTTTGATTTCGAATGATTCGATGGAAAGATGTTCCCGCGAGTATTCAAGACCCATCCGGGACTTTATGGCTGCGGCAATCGTATCTTTGGGTCCAGAGGCCGAGGAACTTCCTCCGGTTATTCGTCCCTCTACTGTCATGGAAACCGGCTCAACAAGTGAAAGGTTGCCTATATCCACATTCAGTTCTTGTAGATTAAATTCTCGTCCCGGGAAAAGTTTCTCATCCTTATACAGGATGTTTCCATTTGTAATTTGCAACTTACGCACAAGAAACGACGGTAACGACGGGGTTACGGTCCCGGAAGTTTTGCCGGGTGCTCCGCCTTTCTTTTTCATGAGATCGCTGAAATTGAACTCTCCCGCGGAATTCCGCGTGATGACGAGAGACGGCTCCTTTACAATTATTTTCTTAATTTTGATCTGTTTTTTTAGAAGCGGGAGAACCTCAACTCGTATCTCAATACCCTTTACGGTCACGAAATCGCCCTGTGCATAGAGCGGATTTTCAGCAATTCGCAGGTTCTCGATCTCCGCTCCTATCCCGGTGAGAACTGTGAGGCTGATATGGGTAAAATCAACATCTCTTCCTGTCGCGGATTTAATCCTGGATATGATGGAACCTTTGTGCCGGTCAAGATTGACCAGGGACGGAAGAATAAGTGCCGCGATTATTACAACCGCGAGCACTACACATGCGGCAATGACGGTTTTTTTCATGTATTCTCCATTTTTCAAGAAGCTATCTTTTTACGAAGGCGTCATCTTTTTTGATTTGATTTTTTTCTTCAGCACATCTCCCAGAGTGCCCATTGAAACGGAGGACTTTTCCATGTATGCACGATAATCGTTCCGTTCACCCTCCGCGGCCGCATCTGTATCGTATTCTTCTCCCGCACGGGTCAATGAAATCCGTTTATTATCCTTGTCAACTGTTTCCACCCGCACATCGATCAACTCTCCCGTGGCAACTACGTCACTCGGATGATTGATTCGCTTTCCCTTTCCGAGCTTTGAGATATGGATTAATCCGTCGATACCCGGTTCGAGAGTCACGAAAGCACCAAATTTCATAAGCTTCGCTACAACGCCCCGGTGCGATGAACCTGCAAGGTATCGCTCCTCGACATGTTCCCATGGATCCGTCATGGTTGCCTTGAGGCTGAGGCTTATCCTGTCGCTCTCATTATCAAGTTTCGTAATTATGACATCTATTTTCTGTCCTTCAGTAAGGATATCGCGTGCGCTTTCAACTCTTCCCCAGCCCATCTCGGAGATTGGAAGAAGCCCCTGAATTCCGCCGATATCAACAAAAACGCCAAAATCGAGTATGGATACGACTGTTCCTTCAACTTTCATTCCTTCGGAGAGGTGTTTCTTCACAGCTTCTTTCCGCGCCTTTTCTTCTACTTCGGCAAGCACGCGGTTCGATACAACAATGGATTTACCGTTTTCACGGTATTCCGTAATTACAAAATTAAGACGTTTCCCCACGTACTCAGATGAATTATCCACCCTTCTGAGACCCATCTGCGAAAAGGGGCAGAAGCTTCTCGTGGTACCCGGCAATTTGACTTCGAATCCACCCTTTATCTCTTTCACCACGAATCCCTGGACGGGGATTCTGTTTCGCCACGCATCTTCAAGAAATGTTTTACCCGCTTCCTGGCTGATGATTTTCGTGGTGAATAGCTTTTCATTGTTTTTTGATGAAAGAAAATACACCTTTATGGTGTCGCCGGGGATGATGGTAGTGGCACCTTCATCGCCGGTAAATTCTCTTGCGTCGATATATCCCTCGCTCTTACCACCAAGATCGATGAATACCCATTCAGTGGTGATGCCGACTACTCTCGTTGCTATCATCTCTCCCGGCTGGAAACGTTCCTTCCGGGTTAACGTTTCATTCAAAAGCTCTTCAAAACTCTTTTCCTGTTCCGGGCTTTGCGGCCCGACCGAGTCATTTGTCATACAGCTCTCTCAACCTCCAATTTTCTAACCTGGTGTATTTTCCTATGCAGCCGGTCTAAACAAAAGTATTTATTCGTATCAGGTAAAAAATGTTCGCTTGATCGGCACCATGCATTCACTAATCAGCACTTATAGGGATAAAAATGATGATAGCAGTATCCTCCGGGGTCGCTGTACGCCATTTCCGTATCAATCAAGCATTGCCCAATCATCATCTTCGACACATCGGCATAATCAGGACGTTTCTCCTCTTCTCCCTTGCACTTCATGCATACAGGTTCGTGGTCGTACACTGAAAGAATCCTTTCGTCTTCCGCCTTCAGTGAACTGCCGCACCTCGGACACTGAATCATACACATGATTTTTTCCTTCCAGGGATCTTTCATGGGACTCTCTCCTTTATAATAAGTACAGAAAGGATGGTATTTCGCATCAACTGTCGGAATGCCATTACGCATCATTATATGTATGCTTATATCACCGGAACAAGAGCACTTGTCAAGATGACAAAATGATTCTTTCAGCAGCACTCTTTGCCTGACCATCATAAAACATTTTTTGCCATCCATCCATTATATATGATACACATTCAACGATTTGAGGAATTTTCTCATGGATGAAATCTATTCGCAGGTTGAAAAAATAATCGCACCCGTCTACATGGTGGGGGGTTCAGTCCGTGACCGCATTATGGGAACTGAACCGAAGGATTACGACTTTTCAACACCCCTTGACCCGGAAACTATCGAGCGCAGAATCCGGGAGGCACATAAAAGGCCCTATCTTACGGGAAAGCGATTTGGAACAGTGGGGGTCAAGCTTTCCGGTCAACTCGTTGAAATCACCACATTCCGAACGGAATCCTACCGGCACGGCTGCCGCAAACCCGAAGTCGAATTCGTCAATGATCTGACGGCCGATCTCTCGCGGAGGGATTTTACCATCAATGCCATGGCCCTCCATCGCTCACGCCTCATCGACCCTTTTTATGGCGGAAAAGATATTGAGAACAGGATAATCCGATGTGTCGGAAATCCGACCGAGCGGTTCAGGGAAGACCCCCTGCGTATGCTGAGGGCCGCTCGATTCGCCGCGCAGCTCGGTTTTGCAATTGAAGACGATGTTCTGCGGTCAATGAAAAAACTTTCGCACCAGATTTTAAGCGTGAGCAGGGAGCGATGGATGACCGAACTCGACCGTCTCCTCATCTCTTCTCACGTCAAATCAGGCCTCATGTATCTTATGACAGCGGACCTCATTACCTTCATGATTCCGGAACTTACCCTCCAGAAACACTTCGATCAGCGGAGCCGCCACCACGATTTTAAACTGTGGGATCATACCGTACGTGTCGTCGAAGGAACGCCTCCCGAAATTGAACTCAGGTGGGCGGCGCTTCTTCATGACATTGCCAAACCGTTTGTTGAGACCGATAAAGGCGATCGGAGCATCTTCGTCCATCATGAAATCCTCGGATATGAAATGGTGAACCGCCTCGGAATGTATCTCCGATGGTCGAAAGCACGAACACAATCGGTGAGCGAGCTTGTCCGCGGACATATGAACGCAGAAAGTCCGCTCCGTATCGCCGACAACAACGCAAAAAAAACATAACCATCCATATACTGAACATGGGAGGCTGTTCACGATTAACGGAAGCATGCGTATTGCCGAGGGAATATATATGATCGGCGGACCGGAAATGTCTTCACCCGATGACGCTGCCGCGTTTATCGTCGAATGCGGTAAGGAACTTATCATGATTGATTCGGGTGCGGGCCGTTCAAAGGAAAAACTGGTTCGCAATATAGAATCACTGTATCTCGACCCAGCCTGTATAAAAATGCTTATTCTGACACACTGTCACATCGACCACATCGGGGCCGCTCCGTACTTCCGTGAGCAATTCGGATGTGCGCTCTTATGCCATGAACTCGATTCTGCACCTATCGAAACGGGCGACCCGGTTAAAACCGCATCAACCTGGTACGGCGTCACGTTTCCAGCGACAACCATTGACAGAAAAATCTCATCGGAACACGAGACACTCCGTTTCGGTAACGATGAGATACACTGTCTCCACACACCGGGACACACGCCCGGTTCGCTTTCGATCTATATCGACAGAGAAGGAAAACGGATTCTCTTCGGACAGGATATCCATGGACCTTTTCTCGCAAGTTTCGATTCTGATATAGCGACATGGAAACTCTCGATGAAAAAATTACTCGATCTCAAGGCCGATATCCTCTGTGAGGGTCACTTCGGCATCTTCAAAAGCCGCGAGCGTACCGAGCAGTATATAAAAGGATATCTTCGTGAATATGGAGAATGATTCTTCTATTGAGGGACCGCTTTATTGAAATCCACAGGGATGTTGACATGGCTGTTGATAACCATGTTTATGAAATTCGTAACTGCTTTATAAGCCGACCTTATTTACGTTTTGCCCGTAATGTATGCACGCTTTAATAGTCAATGATACCTGATTGTTACACAATATCAGAATTCCTCCCGTCATTTTGAGCCGTTCGCTTGTGTGTTTTTTTAACGTATAAACAGTTGTAAAAGATTTTTAGAGCTCTTTTTCGCCACCAAGCTCCCGTTTCCTTTTACACTCCCGCCGTGCGTCAGCGCTTCAGGAAGCGATAGTATTCACACATTTTCGACAGCGCTCTCACCGCACGCTCCGGCGTCGGATAAAATACGCTCTTGAATGTGCAGTTATCGACGTTAAAAACAGTCTGAGCTTTTTTATCGGTAAGCAGGCTGACTCCAAAGACGGGCTTTTTGTATTTTTCCATGAGTTCTGCGACTCTGGTAATGTAATTGTTTTCAAAATCATCAAGGTGCTTCTTCACCTTGTTGAGAAATTCCGGTGAATATGCCGGATCGGCGGCGAGCACCGAATCAGCGAGACGGTTCACGAAGATGCGGCGGCCGAGAATTCCAAGATTGATGACGGAGTCGCAGCCGTCCCACTTCAGAAATTCTTCCATGATTATAAGCGGCAGCTGTGTGTCGCTCTCACCGACGATGTCTGCGGGATTCGACCTACTCCAGTAGGAGGGGAGCAGTGTGTCAAGATGTGAAATAATTTCCTTCGAGAGCTCGGGGACTTCGAGACCGGCACGCGTGCACATATCGGCAGTGATGACACCCCATCCCCCGCCGAGAGTGAGAATCGCCACTCTGTTCCCGGTTGGAAGCGGCAGCGAAGAGAACGCAGCCGAAAGGTCGAGCAGGTCCATAGACTGTTCTACCTTGACGATGCCCGCCTGACGGCAGACGGCATCAAATATCCTTGAATCGGACGAAAGCGCGCCCGTGTGACTTGCGGCTGCGCGGTTACCCGCCCTGGTTTCGCCGCCCTTGAGAAGAACAATAGGTTTTTTTCTGCCCACTCTTCGGGCGCCGTCAAAAAATCTGCGCCCGTTTTTAACACTTTCTATATACAGCATTACGATTTCGGTGAGGTCATCCACCTCGAAACCCTCGATAAAGTCTTCGACGGTGAGCATCGCTTCGTTGCCGGAACCGCAGAACCCTCTGATCCCTATCGCCTGCTCTTCGGCGAATGCAAGGAGCTGCACACCGAGATTTCCTGACTGTGCCACCACTGCAGTGCCTCCCGGCATCGGCTTGACGGGTGAACCGGTGCAGTAAAAATCCATGTGGGGATTACAGATGCCCATGGTATTCGGGCCGAGAATAAGAACACCTTCTTCCCCGGCCGTTTTTACTAGTTCTTTTTCGAGAGCCTTTCCGCTCGCGCCCGTTTCCCCGAAACCCGACGTAATGAGAAGCATATACCTGATTCCCTTTTTTCTGAACTGGGGAATCAGTTCCTGCACCTGTGACGCCGGCACCGTGACAACACCTAAATCTATGTCGCCTTCAATATCAAGAATTGACGTATACACGCGCCTTCCCGCAATAGTTCCCCCCTTCGGATTGACCAGATAAATTTCCCCCTTGTAGCCCCCGCTTATTGTATTGGTAAGAAGCATGTGGCCCCATTTGCCCATCTGTGCCGATGCGCCTATGAATGCAATCGACCGGGGATAAAAAAGTTGCCTGATTGCAACTGGATCGACTGCAGGCTTCAGCTCCCTCGCTTCCTTTAGTTCCCCGATGACCACGAGGGCATCAACCGCGCGAACCGTACCGTCCGCAGATACAAGAAGCGGGTTGATGTCTATTTCCGCAATCTCAGGCATTTCTACTGCGATTTTTGATAGTCCTATAAGGGCGCGTATGATTTCATCGTTATTTGCCGCCTTTTCTCCCCTGAAATCGCCGAGGAGTGATTGTGCCCTGATTTCGCCTATCATCTCGCGGGCATCTATTTCATTGAGCGGTGCGAGACGGAACGTCACATCCGAAAGTGCTTCGGTGAAAATGCCGCCGACACCGAACATGACGACGGGACCGAACTGTTCGTCCCTGATAAGCCCGGCAACGAACTCTCTTTTTCCCTTCAGTTGTTTCTGAACGAGGATGCTCTCTAGTTCATCACCTGCCTCCGCGGCGATTGCCGATGCAGCTTTTTTGACGGCAGCGGCATTGATGCAGTTGAGATGCACCAGTCC
>JAPLJO010000133.1 GCA_026388515.1 Deltaproteobacteria bacterium
CATCCAATGTCAAAAATCGTAAATCCAAGGGAAATATTTTCGGACATCACCGCCGCATACCGGATCGCCTTCGGTGATGACCTCGTCTCCATCATTCTCTACGGAAGCGCCGCGGGCAGCGATTACCGGCCGGGAAAATCAGACATCAACTTTCTCATCGTCCTTTCCGAGCGCGCCGTCGGCACGCTCGATGCGGCAATCCCCGTCGTCGCGCGATGGAGAAAGCGCGGCGTGGCCGTGCCCCTTTTCATGACGACACGGTACATCTCCTCATCCCTCGATTCATATCCGCTCGAATTTCTCTCAATGATGAGACACTATACGGTCGTGTACGGTGTCGATGTCCTCGCGGGGCTTATCGTGGAACCCCGTAATCTCCGCCTCCAGTGCGAGCGCGAAATCAAGGGCAAGCTGCTTCTTCTGCGCGTGGGGTATCTCGATGCGGAAGGAAAGCCGAAGCGGGTGCAGGAACTCATGGGCGCATCCATCACTGCGTTCATCTCAATCATGAGCGGCCTCCTCCATCTCAAAGGTCTCGACATTCCACCGGCGAGAAGAGACCTCATCGGCCTGGCGGCGAATCACTTTGCACTTGACCCGCAGGCGTTTCTTGCCTGCCTCGATATGCGTGAAGGGAAAAAGAAGTTTTCCGGTGACGAAGTGAAGGATCTTTTCAAGAGTTATCTTGCGGAAATCGAGAAATTATGGGAAAGTGTCGACGCCATGGATGCCTGACAAACCGTCAAAGATTTCAGCATCATAAAGGAGAAAGAAGATGGAGAAGGGAAAGAGAAATCTCATCATTACACTCGTGGTCATCGGGGTTGTCGTGCTCAGTCTTTTCTGGTTTGTAAAGGGCACGTATAATACCTTCGTGTCGTTGCAGGAATCGGTCAGCGCCTCCTGGGCCCAGGTCGAGAACCAGCTTCAGCGGCGCTATGATCTGATACCCAACCTCGTCGAGACCGTGAAGGGCTTCGCGGCGCAGGAAAAGGCGGTCTTCCTCGGCGTTACCGAGGCCCGCGCGAAAGTGGGGGGCGCCACGACCATACCCGATAAAATCCAGGCGAATAATGAACTCTCAGGCGCGCTCTCGCGGCTTCTTCTTGTCGTCGAAAACTATCCCCTCATCAAGTCAAACGAGAACTTCATGCGGCTTCAGGATGAACTGGCCGGCACGGAAAACAGAATTGCAGTCGAGCGGCGTCGTTATAACGAAGCGGTGAGGGTCTACAACATCAACATCAGGTCCTTCCCGGCGAACTTCTTCGCAGGCATGTTCGGATTCGAAAAGGCCGCTTTCTTCGAGGCGCCTGAATCGGCAGCGACACCGCCCCAGGTGAAGTTCAACTGAAAACTCACGGCAGGCCGCGGCCATTATCGGGAAACTTCTCAACGTGCCGTCACGGCAGCATGCCGGCTCTCTTGAACTCCATCCTTACAACCGGATGACCGGGGCGGGGAAGATACCTGCCGCCGGCGAGGAGGGATGCATCCATGCCGAGAAACTTCCGCACCACGGGATACCTGGGAGCCGCCGTCATTGTGATGAGCATCGTGCTGCTCATTGTCTTTCCATCAAAGACGGCATCAAAGGTGGACGGTATGATAACACCCGTCATCGCCTTCGAATTCCTCGAGACACCTGAAGAAGCGTACCAGTTGTTCGGTGCAGAGCCGTCACCGGCGCGGGACGCCATGGTCGCCGCCATGGACCTCGGAAACCGCCTCGATTTCATCTACATGATTCTCTATACGATGTTTCTTTTTGCCTTCTCCACGCTCGCCACGAACGAGTCGGGGATGATACTCCCCGGGGTGGGAAGAGTGATCGCGATAATCATTCTTCTCGGCGACGTGCTTGAAAACGTGCAGCTCCTCGGCATCACGGGCAAACTCGCAACCGGCGGCTTTGAATGTGAAATCTGGTATCTCGGGATATTCACGTGGGTCAAGTGGGGCGGCATCGCCCTCACCTTCCTCGCGCTCGCGCCCCTATTTTCTAAAAGGCACTATCTACGCCCGGGTGACCGGCCTTGTCGGCATACTCGTCTTTCTCCTCGGCCTCATCTCGCTCGTTCACCGCTCCTTTGTAAACGAGATCTTCTCGCTTTCAGTTGCCGTCATGTTCATCATGATGATTGTGTACTGCTTCATTCACCGGAGCGCCGGCGTGCAGGTACGTGTATAGGGGGGGTATGGTATGGGGCATCTGTCCGGAGGAAAAGACATCTATAGAGAGCATCAAAAATCGCGGATTCGTTGAAATCCTCGACTATGAGCGGGTTGAGGAGATTGTAAAAAGCTCCGACCGGTTCGCCATCGGCCTGTGCTCATGCCGCCATGAAAAAGGGCGCCGCACTGCAGGGCAATGAGTGGATTACGCAATTGTGAAAGAGAGGTGTGTTTCGCTATTCCTCTGGCTTCGGCTCTGGTCTTGCCTCTGCCTCTGATTTCTTCTTTTTCTTTTCCTTGCCCTTCTCGGCGGATTCTTTGGACGCTTTTGCCTTGTCTTTCTTATCCTTCCCCGGTGCGCCTTCCGGGCCTTTCGCTTTTTCCTCTTTTAACCTCTTTGCCGCTTCAAGTTTTTCAACTTTGAGT
>JAPLJO010000058.1 GCA_026388515.1 Deltaproteobacteria bacterium
TATTGTCACTCTTAAACACACCCCCGACCCCTCTCAAGAGGGGAGTCCTCTTTGCCTCTTTGCCTCTTTGCCTCTTTGCCTCTTTGCCTCTTTGCCTCTTTGCCTCTTTGCCTCTTTGCCTCTTTGCTTTTTCCGCTTGACATCACACGCGCACTCCGGTTATTAAATTTTACCGTCGGTTAAGGTACTTGACTTCAGGTTAAGTATAAACCAGCCTTTTTGCGGCCTTCATACAGGGGCTATCTTTGATGACGAAACACAAGGAAGCAGTCAGGGAACGGATTCAGCGCGAGCGTGACCGCCGCATCGGAAGCATACTGGAGGCGGCACAGAAGGTCTTCGTGGCGGAGGGATACACGAAGGCCATCATGAACAAGATCGCGCTGGAAGCGGGCATCACCAAACCCACCATCTACCAGTACTTCAAGACGAAAGACGATCTCTTTTTTGCACTCATGCTTCCCGTCATTGACGACCTGCGTGACCAGCTCGGCGCAATGGAAGCAAAACTCGCCTCACGAAAATACAGCTCCGGCAAGGCCCTGATCCGCGACCTCTTCGCCTCGGCACGGCACAGCTATGAAATCGCGCCGGAAACCTTCCTCATGATCCAGCACTTTCAGGAAACGGGCCTCGTCGGGAAAATGAACGAACACGTAAGCACCCAGCTCAACGACAGGGGCCGGTATAATTTCGTGGTACTCCGTCGCGTCATCATAACCGCGATGAAACAGGGCCTTATAAAAACAATGGACGTGGACGAGTTGACGGATGTCCTCTGGGGGCTTTTCGTGGGCATCATCCACCTGGAGCATGTCAAAGCGCAGAACCGGCGCCCGCCGAAGTACCTCGGCACTACCCTGAAGGTGGCGGAAAGACTGATTGCCGACACGCTCGACGCCGGCGCGGCGAAATAAGGAAAGGAGCACTGCCATGACAACCCCCGTACTTGCAGGAAAAGTCGCCCTCGTGACGGGAGGAAGCCGCGGCCTCGGCCGCGGGATCGCCCTCGGGCTCGCCCGTCACGGCGCCGATGTGATCATCGCAAGCAGAAAACTCGCCGCCTGCGATGCCGTCGCCGCTGAAATAAAGTCTCTCGGGAGAAAATCGCTTGCCGTGGCGGCCGACCTGGGCAAGCTTGACGATATCAGGAATCTCGTTGCGAAGAGTGTTGCGGAATTCGGACGGATTGACATCCTGGTTAACAATGCCGGCACGAGCCCCGTCAATAAAATGGCCGTCGACATCGAGGAATGGGCATGGGACAAGATTTTCAACACGAACCTGAAAGGAGCCTTCTTCTGCGCCCAGGAAACGGCGAAAGTGATGATGAAGGAAAAATCAGGAAAGATTATCAACATCGCCTCCGCGGCGGGTCAGGAAGGCTCACCCTTCCTCGCGCCCTACGGTGCATCCAAGGCCGCCCTGATTCATCTGACGAGAACGCTCGCCCTTGAGTGGGCGCCCCACGGCATCCGCGTGAACGCCATCGGCCCTGCGACCTTCGAGGTGGGCGTCTCCGAATCCATCATCGCCCACAAAGCCATGGCCGACACGATCATCGCGAAGACGCCGCTCGGAAGACTGGGAAAAGTGGAGGACCTTATAGGCGCCGTCATATTATTTGCCTCCGATGCTTCGGACTATATCACGGGACAGACTCTTTTCATCGACGGCGGGTGGCTGGCATAGGGCACACATGACCGGGTGAATAATTACCACGCACAAAGGAGGGGGTTATGAAACTGCAGGATATTCGAAACGTGGCAGTACTCGGTGCCGGCATCATGGGCCATGGTATCGCACAGGTTTTCGCCGGCGGTAATTTTTCCGTGCGACTCATGGATGTTGATCCCGGCACTCTCAACAAGGCACTTGACAGGATAAAGCAGAATCTCGATCTCTTCCTGAAGAAGGGACTTACCACCGAAAAGAGCGCGCAGGCGACGCTTTCACGCATCATGACCACGACGGACCTCGGCGAGGCCGTTGCCGACGCACAGTTCTTCGTCGAGGTGATTACTGAAAACATCGACCTGAAAAAGGACACATTCAGGAAAGTCGACGCCCTCTGTCCCCATGAAATCATCATGGCGAGCAATACCTCAACCATAAAAATCGCCGATATCGCCTCCGCCACGACACGCCCCGAAAACGTGATCGGCACTCACTGGATGTTGACTCCCCACATACGACCGCTCGTCGAAATCATTCCCGGCGAAAAGACATCATTAGAAACCCGCGAACTGACAAAAGCGCTTATCATCTCGCTCGGAAAAGTTCCCATCGTGGCAGATGATATGCCCGGATTTATCATCAACAGGCTGCAGGTCGGCGTATTCTCCCAGGCGCTGAAACTTCTGGAACAGGGAATTTCGAAGGAGGACATCGACCGGGCATGGACGCACCATCTCGGTCTCAGATACTGTCTCATGGGTCCCATCCAGGCAATGGATTCCATGGGTCTTGACACGCTCTATCTTGCGTGCCTGTACCTTGCCGCCGTGTACAACGATCCGGGCCTGAATCCGCCGAACGTGGTGAAGGAAAAATTCGAGGCCGGGGAATTCGGTTACAAGACCGGCAAGGGATTCTATGACTATACAGGTAAATCGATCGATGAGATCGTGGCGAAGCAGAACGAGGAACTCATCAATCTCATGAAAACACTCGACATAAAGATATGCTGAGTGGCGATTGAGAGGATCACATGCTCTGAAAGGGGCCACTACCCGCACACCGTCATTGAACGGATTACAATTAATTTTCTGGAAAGGAGAATATCATGTCAGTGCTTATCATCGGAGGAACAGGCTTTATCGGATCGCGTGTGGCGAAAAAACTGGTTGACCTGGGGGAAAAAGTGGTCGCGTTCGACTTCGCACCCTCGACGGAGTTTCTTGAAGGCTATGAAGACAAAGTCACCCGCGTCCGCGGCGACATCACCGCCATTGAGGAAATCATGGGCGCCATCAAGACCTATGGCATCGAGAAAATCATCCACCTCGCCTATGTCCTGGAGATTGAGTCAATGATGTATCCCCACATGGCCGTCAGGGTGAACTGTCTCGGCACCAACAACGTCTTCGAGGCGGCGCGCCTTATGGGAGTGAAGCGCGTGCTCTTCGCGAGCTCCATTACCGCCTACGGCCCCCACCTGAAACACGGCGACAAGGTCCTCAACGAAGACGATCCGCTCTACCCCGTTACGGTCTATGGCATGTGCAAGGCACATTCGGAGTTCATGGCAAAGTACTATAAGACCGCCTACGGGATGGAGGTCTACACGCTCCGCGTGGGCAGCGCCTTCGGCCCTGGACGAACAGGCGGCGCTACGGCCTTTGTGAGCAACATCACCACCCTGCCCGCTCTCGGCCAGTCGCTCCTGATTCCGTTGAAATCAACTACCATGTTCGTCTATTCCTCCGTGGACGACGTCGCCCAGGCCTTCGTCACCGTCTGCCGGGCCGACGCGGCGAAGCTCACGTCACATATCTATAATATCGGCGGCTACACCCACCAGGGCACCGAAGTGGCCGACCGCATCAGGGAGCTTATACCCGGAGCAGAGATTGCCTTCGGAGAAATTGAAGTCTACTACGTCTTCCGGCTGGATAACTCCCGGCTTGTGAAAGACACGGGATTTTCCCTTACTCCCATGAGGGAAGGAATCAAACAGAACATCAACGAGACGAGAAAAAAACAAGGCCTTCCCCTCGTGTGATGATAAAAAAAGGGAATGACGAGCGACAGGAAAAGGAGGATTGCAGTACATGGGACTCATGACCGCACAGGAGTACAGGGAAAGCCTGAAAGACGGCAGAATCGTCTATATGGGCGGAGAAAAAATTGAAGACGTCAACCGGCACCCCATGCTCAAGGTGTGCATCGAAACGGCGGCGCTCGATTACGAGATGACGCACATGCCCGAATACCGGGACCTTGCCGTGGTCACTCTCGATTCGGGGGAAGCAATCAGCAGGTACTACCACCAGCCCGTCAACGGCGACGACCTCCTGAAGCGCCACGAACTCATGGTGGAGGCCACCAGGTTCGGGGGAGGCGCCATACCCTTCACCCACGACATCGCCTCGGACACGCTGAACGCCATCAACATCACCGCCAGCCTGATGGGGAAACCGGAGTATGCCGAGCGGGCGGAAAACTACCGCCGGCACCTGCAGAAAACCGACTTTTCGGTCGCCGTGGCCGTCACCGACGTGAAGGGCGACAGGACGCTCCGCCCCTCGTCACCGAAGCAGGCACACCCCGACTACTACGTGAGGGTGGTGGATAAAAACAAGGACGGCATCATCGTCCGGGGTGCAAAGGCGCACATCACCGCCGCGGCCTACTTCAACGAGATTATCGTGATTCCAAGCAGGAACATGAACGAAGAAGACGCCGATTACGCCGTGGCGTTCGCCATCCCGGTGAACACGAAGAATCTCACGCAGGTCTGCCATCCCACAAAGACCGGCTTCGGTCCCTATGATTTTCCCGTGGATGAACGCCCCGTCAGATGGCACACCGATTCACTCATTATCTTCGATGATGTATTCGTCCCGTGGGAGCGGGTATTTCTCTGCGGCCAGTGGCAGTTTGCAATGCCGCTGGTCTATAACTTCGCCTACTTTCATCGCCACACCGCCGCCAGCTACCGTGTTCCCATCTCGGAAATGATGCTCGGCATGGCCTGGGCGATGGCGGAATACAACGGCATCGACCGGGTGTCCCACGTGCGGGAGAAAATCACCGACCTCGTCATCTATCTCAACATGCTGAAATCACTCTCCCGTGCGGCCTGTGTGGACTACGTCACCCACGGCGGCTTCGCCACGCCGAACCCGGTCATCACCAACATGGCGAAATACCACTTCGCCAGCAACTACCACGACTGTGTGAAAATCGTTCAGGACATGGCGGGAGGGCTCCTCTCGACGGCGCCCACGTTCAAAGACTTCCAGAACCCGGAGATTTCCGAACACATCAAAAAGTATCTCGGCGGCAAGGCGGGAATCACCGCGGAGATGCGGCTCCGTATGCTCCAGCTCATACGGAGAATACTCGATCCGGAGATCGAGGTCCTCGCCGTCCACGGAGAGGGCTCCTTCGAGGCGCAGCGCATGACGATATTCGCCGAGGCCTACCCGGAACTTGACACCTACAAGAAATACGTGGAGCGCGAGGCGGGCATTAAAAGGTAAGGAGGAATGCTTTGAAAATACTATGGCAAAACATATCCACGAAGGAAATCCCGGGAGTTCCCGACGCCGCCGCCATGTGGAGCGGGCTCCGGAGGCATATCAAGGGCCTTCTTTTTCAGGATACCGAGGTTGACTTTGCCCATATCAAAAAGGCGTCCTACTTTGTCGCGTCCAAATACATGGAACTCCTGAACAACGTCTACATCCTGGATGAACTTATCCGGAACGAAGAAAAAGGCTATGACGCCGCCATCATCGGCTGCTTCAACGATCCGGGACTCTGGGAGGCACGGGAATCCCTCTCCATACCGGTTATCGGCGTGGGGGAGGCGGGGATGATGACGGCCTGCCTCATGGGAAGAAACTTCGGGGTCGTGACGGTCCGGAAAAAGCTCATCCCCTTCGTGGAAGAAAACGTCCGGCGCTACGGGCTGGAATCGCGGCTCATCCACGGGACGCCCATCCGCTCCTGCGAGCTCGACGAGAAGCTCTATCCCCAGATGTTCATCGAACCGGAAAAAATCGCCATTCCTCCCTTCGAGGAGCAGGCGAAAAAACTTGTCGAGGACGGTGCGGAAGTCGTTGTGGTGGGGTGCGCATCCCTGGGGCCGGCGCTCTCGCTTGCCGATTACCGGGTCGTACCGGGTTCGAGGGTGCCCGTCCTCAATGCGACCGCTGCCGCCGTGAAGCTCGCCGAGGCGCTGGGGCACCTGCGGCAGACACTGGGGCTTTCCACCAGCAAGGCATTGAAATACCAGCGGCTGCCGGGACCGATCCTCAACGGCATACGGCACAGCCTGGGATTCACCAAAGAGGAGGAATGACCATCATGAAATCGTGGATTCGAAATCTTTTTTATCTCATCGGCATCGGAAATCTCGTCACCATGGGCCTCGCGACACCACTTTACGATCACACGTTTCTCACCAGTCTCGCTCCGGAGGTCTTCTCCACCGTCGGCCTCATCGGCATCGGCCTCTGGGGTCTCATGTACATCTCACTCGCGGATGTGTACGACAAGGTTCCTTTTGCCGTGCTGGTCATCGCCATGGAAAAACTGTTTTACGGATTCCTCTGGGTGCCATGGATACTGGCGAACGGGCTGAATCTTCCTTTCATATTCAGGTGCGACCCAATCGCCGCTCTTGCATTCCTTGCCTGGGGACCCTACGACCTGGTCTCCTTTGTATTCTTTTTCTTTGTCTTCCTGTCGGTGAGACGCACCGCCGCAGGGCAGACCGCATAAGGGAGCAGCCCATGGAACTCTATGCATTCACGACCGGCTATATCCCCGTCGTGGGCAGGGCGCTACGAGCCGACGGCCCGTGGCGCTTTATCAGGATGCCCATGATCTGTTTTCTCGCCGTATACGGAAAGAGGCTTCTTCTTATCGACACGGGGCTCGGCATGCTTACCGTTGAGAACCCGAGGGCCTTCCCGGGCACACTCAACATGCGGCTCCTGAACTTCAGGATCACCCGCGATGAAACCGCCGCCGCCCGCATACGATCCCTCGGATATGAGCCCGGCGATGTGACCGACATCATTCTCACCCACTGCCACATCGATCACACGGGGGGCCTCCCTGACTTTCCCGCCGCACGGGTCCACACCTCGAATGAGGAATATGAGGTATACCGGCGCCTCACCGGAAAGATTTCCTCCTTTTATCATCCCGGCTCATTCGCGCACGGTGTTTCATGGGAACCTCACCGGCTGGAAGAAAAAGAATATTGCGGCTTCAGGCACTCCCTCGACCTTTTCAATGACGGCAGCATTCATCTCGTCTCCACCCCGGGTCACACGGCGGGGCACATAGGCGCTGCCGTCACCATCGAGGGGAAAAGTTACCTTCATCTCGGCGATGCCGCTCTCTTCGAATCACAGTACACGGATCCCCGGCTGGTTTCCTTCGGCACGAAAATCTTCCGCGCCATCGCCAACCAGATGCCTGATGAAGAAAAGCGGACACGAACGATGCTCCGGGAACATCACCTGCGATACCCTGAAGCGGTCACCGTCTGCTCACACGACTGGTGGAAATTCAGGGGACTTCCGCAGTTTCCCGAACCTCTGGCAAAGGGTTAGGGAGAAGACCCAACGGCAGGGGCTGCTCGGATTCCGGCTTCCGCCGGAATGACAGCAGCGGCGCAGAGGGAAGGACACACCCTCTACCGGGGGATTCATTTCAGCGAGGACTATGTTGATACGGCACTGCGGGAGATCAGGCCGTTGATGCTTTCGGCGACACATGAGTAAGCGATATGAGGTCTTCGCCTCTTTGGATTTTCCCTTCCTTCGCGAGCTTGATGAGGTGGCTTTCCAGAATGCCGCATCCCGGGAAGAAGTGAAGGCCCGCATCCCGGAAGAGAGCTGAGAGAAGTTCCATAAACGTCTGCGGGCCTGCCCTGAGAGCCTCACAAAGAATCGCCTCCCGCTTCAGGAGTTTCTCACGCATCCGTCCGATGCCTGCCTCCGGATTCTTCACTACCGGACCGTGGGAGGGGATGAGGACGGACGCCTTTTTCGATTCCAGTGTGTCGAGGCTTGCAAGATATCCCCTCAGGCCGCCCGAATTCGGCGTGTACCATGCAGGACTCACGCCCACCAGGTCATTCGCGAGAAGGACACCGATTCTCCTCTCAAAAAGCGAAATATGACCCGGCGCGTGACCCGGAGTGAGAAGGACTTCGAACTCGAAATCCCCCAGCCTGAGTATATCCCCCTCGTTGACCGCCTCCACATTCTCCGTGGGATTCATCGAGCAGCCGAAGACATCGAAAAATTCAAAAAGGTCAAAATCCTGAAACGTGCCGAGGGGCGCGAATTTTTCCTTCGCCAGCGGAATGTCGAAGCTCTCGTGCAGAAGTGAAATGTCGAGCGCCGCCTCAACATCGTGCGAATGTATGAACACTTTCGGATGCACCGCTTCAAGGACATACTTCATCGCGCCCATGTGGTCGGGATGGGCGTGGGAAAGCACCACCGTGTGAAGATCATCGAGGGCAAGACCGAGGCGTGTGAGTCCGGCATGGAGATGATCGTATCCGGCAGGTCCTCCGCACCCCACGTCAATCATCGAAAAGCCTTTATCATCCTTGATTACACAGAGATTCGACGGGTTCGGCCACAGATGACTTCCCGCAGAGATTACGGTGAGGCCCCGAACATCAAGACAATTTCCACCATCGGCCATGACAACTCCTTTTCATGCAGCGCGGGATGCAGTGAGAATATTCAAAAAGAAAACCCGGTGCAGAATAACCGGGTTCGGGAAAAAGTCAAGGGAGCCTTGGGGTCAGGTCTTGACTCTTGACAGCTCCGACGCATTTCCTTCATTTCCTTTTGTCAAGAGTCAAGACCTGACCCCCTTTGGTGCTCGACGCCGTATTCAATCTTTATCACACCATCCTGAAGCTCAGAACGAACACCACACCACGGGGTGTATTGTCAACTGCTTGCACACTTCCACCGTAGGACTCCATGGCCTTCTTCACGATATGAAGTCCCAGGCCTGTCTGCCCCGTCACGCCACTCCTTCTGAGATTCGTAAATGAGACACAGATGGTCGTGGGGCTTAAGTTCTACGAGCGCTTCATATAACGACGATACAATGTCCATGAATATTCTCCCTTTTCAGCATGAACATTTCACAGCCGCCGATCCATAATAAAACGGACAGCAGGATGCGGAGAAACCGAGGCCGTACCATTTGTATTCTTTCCCATCTCTCAATGCCGGTCAAGAAAAACCTCAGGCAGGATGTCGCTGAATCACCTCTCTGTCTTCCGCAGAAACTCATCACTCTGCAGCATTGAAACGACGTCTCTCACCGTCGCTCGTTGTTCTTTCGGCACTTCGATATGCTGACCGATGAAGCGTACGTATTCCTGCATAATCCGCTGTGTGACCGGTGAATCAAAGCAGTGAATACTTTCTTCCATCTCGATGGTGAGGGCCCGCAGAAAGTCGGTTTCCAGCCCGCGGTTGACGGCGTTCTTTATACCTTTCACTGCGACGGGGATGCGACGGCTCATCTTGTCGGCGAATTCCTGAACCTTTGCGCGGAACTCGTCTTTCCTGAAACTCTCCGTCACGAGGCCGAGAGTCTTTGCCTCCCCGACGGTGACCTGGTCCGCCTTCAGCATGATTTCGAGGGCCTTGACTCTGCCGACGAGCCTGGGCAGCCGCTGGCTCCCCCCACCGCCGGGAAGTATGCCCAGCAGAACCTCGGGCTGGCCGATGGTGAAATCCCGGTCACTCACGATGAACCTGAAGTCGAAGCAGAGCGAAATCTCCATCCCGCCCCCATTGCAGGGGCCGTTGATGGCCGCGATGGTAATCCTGCCCATGCGCTCGATGGCAAGGTAAAGCCGGTGCATCTGGAACCAGAGGAAGAGTGTGAATGAAAATCCCTTGAGGGAGCGGAGGAGCCTCAGCACGAGCGTTTCATACCAGGGGAAGCGGTCCATCAGCCGCATGGTGATACTGGTGAATCCCTTGAATACGGCGCTTCCCAGCCGGGTGCGGAATATCCTGTTGGCCATTATCTTTTCGTTGTCGGCGCTGACCCTCACGAGTTCCGGAATGGAAAAATGCATGATGTAGCTGTCTTCGATACCTCCCGTGAGGATGAAGACCCTGATGGATGGGTCCTTCTCCACCTGCCGCACCAGGCGGAAGAGTTCTTCGAGAATGTCCACGGTGAGAAAGTTGACGGGCGGATTGTGAATCTCCACCCACAGGGCCGCGTTGACCTTCTTTGTCTTCAGGTATTTGAAGTCCATGGTCCCTCCTTTTTTATTCATTCCATCCAGGCGGGCGGGACAAACCCCTCCGTCAATCCTGAGATTTGTTCCGCGAATGCCAGCAATTCAAGGTCGGACCAGTACGGTCCTACAATCTGAATCCCGATTGGCAGACCGTCTCTGGATTGCCCCGCGGGAATGACAACCACAGGATTCCCCGTTGCGTTGAACGGTGTCGCGAAAGCACAGACCGCAATCAGGTAGGGTATTCTCACGCCGTCAACCTCTATCGGCTTCCCCGATTTACGGTGTGTAAACGCGGGTGTCATGGTGACGGGACAGAGCAGAAAATCGTAGTTTTCAAAAAAAGTCTGCAACTGAGCAATAAGCACGTCACGTTCCTTGATGACCCGCGCGTAATGCAGAAAATTTACATTCAGTCCATTCATCGCACTTCTGCTGAAGAATGTCCCGAACACGGCCCGATACTGAATCTTAAAAAGCAGGCGGACCGGCCATGGAAGATCCTGCCCGATGAGAAACCCGAAGAGCGTCCCCCACACATCCCATGCACTTGCAATATCGAATTCCAAAAGATCAGTCTTCACCGCTTGAACGTTCGCGTTCCCTATTTTTTCAACCAGGTTCTTCATGATGCCGCACGTGTCGCTGTCCGCCCTGAATTCGCGGAATGTATCGGTCCACGCTATACGATAGGAGGAATGCTCCTTCCTCCGGGGTCGTTCCCAGTTGACAGGGGCTGACCTGACATCCCGGTAGTCGGGACCGGTGATTATCTCAAATGCTATGCGGAGGTCATCTATTGATCGCGCCAGCGGCCCGAACTGCGCCATGTGCTTCACCCCGCCCTTCGCATTCGGCAGGGGTGGCACGTGCCCTGTAATCGGCGCATTGAATTCCGTCGGCTTGAGTGAATAGAGACCGCAGAAATGGGCGGGCACCCGGACCGAGCCGCCGAGGTCGCTTCCAAACTCAAGGGGGCTCATTCCCGATGCGACGGCCGCGGCACCGCCGCCGGTGCTCCCGCCAGTGGTGCAACCGGTATTGTAGGGATTGTTCGCCCTTTTATATAACGGGCCAAAGGCCTGGTAATCGGCGCACAGCATCGGCAGGTTTGTCTTTCCCAGAATCACCGCTCCCGCGTTTTTCAATCTCGTCACCAGGAGCGCATCTTCCTGTGCCACATTATTTCTCAGCGGTTTGAAGTTTGACGTGGTCTTGAGGCCGGCGATGTTGAACGATTCCTTGACGGTCACGGGAACCCCGTGAAGGGGCCCCCGGAGCTGACCCGACTCAAGCGCTTTATCGGCATCCCTCGCCTGTCTGAGTGCTTCGTCAGCAGTCAGAATAACGATGGCGTTCAGTTCATCGTTGTATGCGTGTATCCTTTCAAGATGAGCCGCTACCACCTTCTCGGACGTGGTCTCTCTTTTCCTGATAGCAGCCGCCAGTTCACCCGCAGTTCTATAGATCAATGATGTCATGTTTCTGCCCCCTCACGACTGAAGTCTGTTGAGCCGCCGGTACATGGCTCTGTTGTTTTTGTAAATCGCCAGGAACTCCCGGAAGAGTTCGTCGTACCTACTGCGGTGCGCCGGGTCCGGGCTGAAGGTGTTATTGAATTCTATGAGATTCGGGATATCGTCGAATGTAATGAACCCCAGTCCCACCGCCGCGATGAATGCCGCACCCCGGGCGTTGGCCTGCATGGGGTCTTTCACCTGGCGTATGGTCCTGTCGAGGACGTCCGCGAATATCCGGCACCACACATCGGATTTTGCACCTCCTCCCACCATGTTGAGCGGGTCCATCCTGCGGCCTACGAATTTCTCCACGTATCCGAGGCTCCAGCGGGTATTGAAGGCAACGCCTTCGAGGACCGCGCGCACCATGTCATCCCGGGTGGTAGTCTTGGAGAGATTGAAAAACCCGCCTCTCACGGTAATGTCATCCACCGGGGTCCGCTCGCCGTTGAGCCATGGCGTAAATATCGTCCCGTGAGAGCCGGCCGGAATCCCGGCGGCGATTTCGTCGAGAATTTCATATATGTTCTCGGGCGGCGCGCCTTTCGACAGCACGTTCCCGTGATACAGGATATTCTCAACGAGAAACTGCAGGCACCCGCCGGCGATGTCCTGTTCGTTGACGCTTTGATATTTCCCGGGAATCGCCGTGGGGAAGGATGCAATGGAATGGAAGACGTCGGTTTTTTTGAAGGGTATCACGCACTGCACCCATGACGACGTGCCGATGTAGATATGTCCCTCGAAATCCCTCACCGCGCCCGAACCGATGCAGGCACATTGGTGATCGGGCGATCCCATGATTACCCGGACATCCCTTGAGACGCCTATTTCATCGGCCACACCCGGCAGTATCGTTCCCAGGATGTCGGTGGATTTCTTCAGGGGCGGGAGTTTCCCGCGGTCGATGCCCAGAAGACGGATGAGCGATTCATCATACCGGATGTTTCCGACATCCCGGATATCGGTGACCCAGAAAAGCTGGATGGAATCATACGAAGCCGCGAACTCCCCCGTGAGGCGGAGATTCAGGTAGTCCTTACTGGGGAGAAACATGCGGGTCTTTGCATAAATCTCCGGATATTCGTGCATGATAAGGAGCACGTGGGCGATGTCATCTTTTCCGGAGAGTGTCGGCCCCCCCGCCGTTTTCGGTATCCAGCGGAGAATACGGAAAAGGTTATAGCCTTCCACGCTGGGGAAGCCCCCCATGAGATTGCGCACATACGGCGCACCCCGGGAATCCATCCATGTGATGGAGTTCATGAGATGAGCGCCACCTTTATCCACCGCGACGGTGCTGGAAAAGGTGCTCGAGACACATACGGCGATGACATCGTGCTTTGGAACAGCGCTTTTCTGCATCAGACGCTTCGAGGCGGTGACGAGCGCGTGCCACCACTCCGCCGGGTCCTGCTCCGCACCGCCCCGTGGAAGGTAATATATCGGCGTCCTTTCGTATTCCGAGGAAATCACCTTCCCGTACACGGACACTAAAGAGGCCTTGACGCCCGAGGTGCCATGGTCAATCGCAAGGATGTACTTGTTTGCGCTGTGTTGCATGCCGACTCTCCTCCGACGGGAAGTCAGGCCGTACCGTCAGGACCCGACCCCATCATATCGAGGTTGGTGATGGTTCCGCTTTCATCGATGCTCTGGACAATGATGCCCCCGAAGGAATCGCCGTCCTTTTTCCCTTTGTCGAGCTTCATGACCTGCGGGGTAAGGTTGATTAAATCAATCGGATTGATGCATGCCTCCGGCGGCATGACACCTTTCGCACTGATTTTCCCCTGCTGCATGAGGATGACGCCCATGGCGGCGGGAATGCCCGTTCCTTCTCCCAGCGCCTCGCTTTTCGATGCCATGTGAAACCGGTACTCCCGGTACTTCCCGTCCTTCTTCCCCTTCACCACCACCGAGAGGCAGCCCCGCTGCGTGCCGAAGTTCGTTTCCTTCAGTATCTTTTCCCGTTGTGCGATTATGTACGCCACGGCGAAGTCATAGGGAATCACCTTCATGCCTTTTACCTCGAGGGGTTCCCTGTGTGAGAGGCCGAGACGGCAGAGTTCCCGTGTCAGATCGTAATACTCGTTTGGAATAACCGAGCCTTTGTTGGTGACCTGCCTGGTTTTGATGTATTTCGGCATAGTGATCTGCTCCGGGTGCGGGTAGGGATAGACGGGTACCTGCCCGATTAATGGAAACTCAAAGGTCTGACGCAGCGCGATGCCGTCGGGTTCGAAGTACTTCACATATTTGAGTTCACCATCCAGAAACATGGGGATGTCTATGGTCATGCAATGAAAGCGGTGGCCGATGACGCCCTCGCCTTCGAGGGGCTCCCCGCCATGGGTGTGAAAGATATCGATGGAGTCGGTTTCATCGAGGAGATTCTCGGCGGCGAATTTGCCCAGGAGGTTCGAGATGCCGGGGGAGTTGCCCATCCCTATTACGGCAGTGATGCCCGCACGCGCGGCATCTTTGTTCATGGCAAGGATTTCCTGCGTCACGTCCACGTCATCACACACATCGATATAATTGATGCCAAGTTCGATGACGACGGAAAGAACGGCCTTGACGGTTTTGTAAAACGGCCCGATGCAGTTGAGGACGATGTCGCAGTCGCGTACCGCATTCCGTATGCTTTCACGCTCACCTGCATCCATTCTGACGGCTGAGACCTTTGCGCCGAGACTCGCGGCAAGCATCCGTGCCTTCTCGATATTCCAGTCGCCGATTATTACCTCGGAGAATATTTCCTGTGCCGCCAGAGTCCGCGCGGCGATGCTGCCTACGACCCCGCAGCCGCCGAGAACGATTACCTTCGCCATGAAAGGAACCTCCCTGAATCGGGAATATAAAGACGTGGTTTTGTGTTCTTATTACCAGCATACCGCCTCTTCTTCAATCGGTATGATAATGACTTGCCCGTTCTTGACAAAGAATAGTTAGTATGAAAAGTAGAAGTGACCATATCGTGAAACATTCAGGGACTCTCTCATGAAACGTGTTGCGGTAATCCTCATCGCATGCATTTTTGCAATCACCCCCGTCATCCAGGGATGCGGGCAGAAGGCGGTCGTGAAAAGCGACGATACAAACAGTCAGAAGCTCGAGGAGGAATACTCATCACTCAAGGAAAAGGCCACTCTCAAGCGTACTGAAAAGCGGGCCGCCCAGTTGAATGCACTTTCACAGAAGCCTGATCCGCAGCAGACGGCTGACTATATATTCAGGAAGGCCGGCGAGTATGAAGGCATCGAAATACTCACCGCCTACGACTACTACAAAGAATTTGTGAAACGGTTCTCCAGGGATGCCCGTACTGCCGTGGCACAGGAAAAAATTAAATTAATCGAGCAGTCGAATATGGAAAAAATAAAAGTGGACGTGGAAGGCAGGACCGATCTACGGGAAAAAATCGATGTCCTCGAGCAGAATATCCTCGACTATAATTCCTATATCTCCAGAGAAGACCTGGACTACCTGAAACAGTATCTCAACACCCTCCAGACGGAATACATGGCGATGCCGCAGTAGAAAGAGCCTGAAATTCAACAATCGCAGGCGAACGTCGATGCATCGTGAAAAGCCGTGCATCCGCCCCGCCCCGTAAATCATGAAGCCGGTTCACGGGCATTATCTGTATCTGATGATCGGCCACCCCTTCTTTCGTGCGACCTTTTCAAGCGTGGATGTCGGCTCCACGGCATGGGGATGACCCACGAGTTCAAGAAGCGGTATGTCGGGATGATTGTTGCCGTAGGCATATGACGCTTCGAGATTGAGCCCGCCTTCCCGCGCAAGTGCGAGGGTCCGCACGCTCTTCTCCTCTCCCACGCAGACGCTTCCCACCGGCCTGCCGGTAAGGATTCCATCGCTACCCTGTTCAAGATCCGTCGAGAGTATCTCATGAAATCCGAGGTCTCGCGCGGCAGGCTCGAGGATGTACCTCAGCGAACCCGATACGAGCACGAGGAGATGTCCTTCTTTTCTATGAAAGTTGAGGCGCGATACAATTGCCGGTGCGAGGTAGGGCTGCAGATACTCCCGGTAGAAACCTTCCGCGCCCTGCTGAAATTCCTCGAGGCGCCTTCCCCTGTAGAAAGTCAGCAGGACTCGTATGAACCGGTCCTCCGGAATGATGCGTGTTTTGTAGAGGAGACTGGCGGCAATCACCTTCACCATGTAGCCCGGAATTATCGTGCGCCGGTCCCAGAGCCACCGGAAAGCCATTCTTCCGCTCTCCACCTCGACGAGGGTCTTGTCAAAATCGAAAAATGCGGCGATTGGACCTGGCTTCATGACTTCGCACCATGTGTCTGTTCCTTTCTTCTCAGGAACGCCGCGTATTTCATAAGATGCGAAATCGCCTTCAGTCCGTACTCGGCATGCTCGATATAGTAGAACCCTTTCTTGTGGAAAAAGTCCCTGCCATAGTCGGTCATCTCCCTGAAGGTGATCGGCACGATGGGCTTGGTGATTGTGTCCATCAGGGGCAGGAACGATTCGTTGATGACGGCGGCAAACACGTCATCGGGGCCGCGCGGAGGGATGCAGACGGGCGCGACGACATCGAGATTATCATCCTCCAGCAGTGCATGGATCGTCTCGCTCATTCCATGGAGAAAACCCGCCCCGGTGACATCGAGAGGATTGCCCGGCACGGCAAATTCGGGGAGGTGTTTCTTCAGCCGCGCAATCGTTCTTTCCTCAAGCGGCGGGAGCAGTATGCCGTATTTATCACAGAGGTCGGCATAGAGACCGCACAACCCTCCGGAAAACGTGCAGATTCCCAGGCCCGGTCCCCCGGGAATGGGGCAGCGGGAAAAGATGACGGCCGTCTCGACCATTTCTTCGATGCTGTCCACGCGGATGATGCCGTACTGCGCGAACAACCCTTCCAGGACCCGGTCGTTTCCCGCAAGGGCGCCGGTATGCGAGAGCGCCGCTTTTCTTCCCCTGTCGGAGCGGCCCACCTTGAGCATGATGAGGGGGATTTTCATTGCCGCGGCTTCGAGTGCCACGCGCTTCAGTTTTTCGACATCCCTGAATTCCTCGATGAAGCCGGCGATCACCCTCGTGTGCTCGTCGTGGACAAGATACTCCAGGCAGTCCTCCGCAAGAATCATCGCCTCGTTCCCCGTGGTCACATAGAGGGATATCCCCAGTCCCTTCCTGAGAATCTTCGTCACAATCACCTCTGAAGTGGCGCCGCTCTGC
>JAPLJO010000088.1 GCA_026388515.1 Deltaproteobacteria bacterium
GGCTGGACAGAACAACGTGCCGTCTGGGGAAAGGGCGAAGCTGGAGTACTCGAGCACATCAAAAACATCGAAAAAACCCTCCCATTCCCCATCCTCGGCTTCGACTGTGATAACGGCGGTGAGTTCCTCAACCAGCACCTCCTAAGACACTTTACACAAAGAAAACAACCCGTCCAGTTCACCAGAAGCAGGGCCTATCACAAAAATGACAACGCCCATGTAGAACAGAAAAACTGGACACACGTCAGACAGTGGCGCGGCTACGAACGTTTACATAATCCCCGCGTCGTCCCCCTCCTGAATAACCTCTACACCCACGAATGGAGACTCTTTCACAACTTCTTCTGCCCGTCAGTCAAACTCATCGCTAAAAAAAGAATCGGCTCCACAACCATCAAATACCATGATCCGCCGAAAACACCTTACCAGAGAATCATGGACTCTCCTCATGTCCACGAATCCGTCAAACACTCCCTGTCTAAACAACTTGAATACCTGAACCCTTTTCTGCTAAGAAAAACCATAGATAAAAAATTGAAAATAATCTTCTCCATAAACAATAACCTCGGGTAACATTCTTTATGAGGCAACGTTCCCTGATAACTCTTCCCCTCCGGTAACATTTATTTATGAGTCAACTGGTCTCTGCCTTGTATCCTCGCATATGAGCGGTGAAAGTCCTTTAATTCCGCCTCCCGCCCGTGAGATCCATGATAATGAACATGAAGCCGACGGAGGAGAGGAATCCTATCTGGATATTCAGCATCGTGAGCCGTGCCGCAAGGAACGGCGCGTTCACATCACTGAGTTCACCGGGGATTGAGAGGGAAAGAAGATTTGCAAAGACGAAGTTCGTAACGATGCACCACAGCACCGTCATGCCGAGAATCGCGAAGGCCCGGTCGGGCCGCAGGGAATAAAGCTTCACCGCCCCCGCAATGCAGGCAATCCCCAGGAGGAGGGGAATAGCGGTGAGCCAGAATGAATTTCTCACGATGCCGGCGATGATAATCCATGCCACGCCGATCGCCGTGACGGCCAGGGTCAACCACAAAAACCATTTCTTTGAGAGACTGTCTTTCATGGTATTTTTCTTTCTTTCATTCCGGCATGGTGATCCCGTCGTGTTCTTTGCGCAGGAGGTCCCGTACCGTTTTTACGGGATTGAAGGTGCCTGTCGGTACTTCCACGAACAGAGTGTTCCACTTCGCCATGGAACCGTTCCAGAGCCCGGGAAGCTCCAGCGCCTTCAGGGGTTTCCCTTCCATTGATTTCTCTGAAATAATGTATGCCGACGGGTCTACAAAGTCCGCAAGATTATACGTGGCGCCGCGGAAATCTTTTATCCCGCAGACAATATCGACGGGATTGAAATGTGTCGAGGAATTCCAGTGTGCGATCTGCCCGCGGTCCCTGTCACGTATCTGAGCTTTCTCGACGATCTGAAGGGATTGAGATCCGTCGGGTTCCCGTATCCAGAAGGGACCGCCCCCCGGCTCACCTTCATTTTTCACCATGCCGCATACCCGAAGCGGGCGGTTGAGCTTTTCCGTGATCATGCGGAGAGTGTTCGTATCCGATGCAGACGGAATGCCGTCCGGAAACGAGAGGAAAAGTTTTTTTGTACAGAATGAGACGATTTCGGTCCACCGGTCATTCGTGAGATGCCCCGCATGAATGAGACGGAGGTATGCAAAGATTTTCCGCCTCATCTCCACGAAAAGACCGCCCAGGATTTTTTTATGACGAACCACTTCATCCTTCTGCCGGTCGGGAACGACATTATCGATGTTCTTGATGAATACGATATCACCGTTTATTTTATTGAGATTGCCGAGGAGTCCGCCGTGACCGCCGGGCCTGAAGACGAGACGCCCCTGGCCGTTCCGGAAGGGCTTTCCCGTCATATCGACGGCAATGGTGTGCGTGGAAGACGACTGTACGGAAAGCGATATGTCGAAGGTGATGCCGTACTTTTCCCCGTACCGCCGCCGCACGGCGGTAATGAACTCATTCACACGGGTATAATGCTCCTCCGATACGGTGAAGTGGCTTCGTGTGCATCCGTTGCCGTCCGTTATATACCGCGATCCTTCGATGAGGTGTTCTTCGACGGGCGTGCGGTGTTCCCCGGGATAGCGGTGAAACGGGATAAGCGCCTTCGGGAGCTGTCCGTAGTTGAGCCCATGCGCCGCGAGAATGAAGTCGAAGACAGAAAATGCATCGCCGCGTGCCAGGAGTTCATCAATCGTCATGCCGCTTTTTTCGACGGCGGCTTCAAGGTCATGATAAAAGGGGTATCGGGGGAGTTCTTCACTGATTTGCAGGGTATCACCGGGCATGGGGTCCGGTCTCTGCGCGAGGTCGAACCATTCCTTGAACATGCGGCTTGCCGCTCCCGAGGCGGGAACAAACTGTACCGCCTTTTCGTCCCGCCGCGCCTCTTCGTAGACGCCGATAAGCCGCGCTTCATCATTCCCGTCGAACACGAGTATGCCGTCCCCCCGCGTACAGGGACGGTCGAGAATCACCGGCGAGATGCCGCGGGCGAACATATCAAGCTGGGCCATTATCGCGGCCTTTGTAAGTCCCATGGATCCGATCTCTTTGAGGTCTCTTTCCGAGAGCGCCGCCGTGCCCATAGTCGCTATCGCATCCTTCCCCGTATCGCCGTTCGCCGGCTATCTACCATGAAACGCAGGCACCGTCGACCCCTATGTAAGGGAGGGTTTTCTTATCTTGACATTTTTTTCCTCTTCCCACTATACTACGTAAACCACGGAAGTTTTATTATGTTCTCGCTCATAGAGTGCCGTGGTACCCTCAGGCTGCATTGAAATAATCGTCAGCGCAAATGAAGGAGATTCCCTATGGCAAAGATAGACGCGTTTTTCAAACTCATGCATGAGCAGGGAGCATCGGACCTCCATCTTGTTTCGGGGCAGCAGCCGGTGATCCGGCTCCGGGGGGACATGGAGAGGATCAAGTACAATGAACTCAATGATGATGATCTGCGGGCGATTCTCTACGAGATTACGCCGGAACACAAAATCAAGCAGTTCGAGGAAACGGGAGACGTAGACTTTGCCTATGAGGTCACGGGGCTTGCGAGGTACCGGGCGAATTATTTCAAGCAGAAACACGGGCTGGGCGCCGTCTTCCGCGAGATACCAAGCAAAATCCAGACCGGCCGGGAGCTCGGACTGCCGCCGGTCATCACCAAGCTTGCCTCGCTTCCGCGCGGGCTCGTTCTCGTGACAGGCCCCACGGGAAGCGGGAAATCAACGACGCTCGCGGCGATAATCGATGAAGCCAACCGTACCCGCAAGGACCATATCATCACCATTGAAGATCCCATCGAATTTGTCCATGAAAGCCAGAGCTGCATCGTGAACCACCGGGAAGTGGGTCTCCACACCAAGTCGTTCTCGGCGGCGCTTCGCGGGGCACTCCGTGAGGACCCCGATATCATACTGGTCGGGGAATTGCGCGACCTGGAGACAATCTCCCTTGCCGTGGAAGCGGCGGCGACGGGGCATCTGGTCTTCGCGACGGTCCATACCACCAGCGCGGCAAAAACCGTTGACCGCATCATTGAGGTGTTTTCTTCCGAAGAGCAGATGCAGATACGCTCCACGCTCGCCGACGGTATCAGGGCCGTCATTTCCCAGACCCTTTTCAAGCGTATCGACAAACCGGGTCGCGTGGCTGCCCTTGAGGTCATGATCGCCACGCCGGCCGTGAGAAACCTTATCCGTGAATCCAAGACATTTCAGATTCCCTCGATGATACAGACCGGGAAAAAGTACGGCATGCAGCTCTTGGACGATGCGATTATGGAGCTTCTTACCAAGGGCATCATCAGTGCCGAAGATGCCTACAACAAGTCGAATGACAAGCAGAAATTCAGGCCGTTTCTCAAGACGCCTCCGGCGGATTTCACTGAAGTCTGACAAAAACCTTAAGGGGTGCGGGGTATGAGAAGACAGGAAATAGATTACATCATGGGCAAGATGCTTGATTCTCACGAGAGCGTCTCGGATCTCAATATCACGGTGGGGAAGCCCTTTCAGGTGGAAAGTTCCGGCCAGCTGGTGAGCGTGGACGTTGAACCTCCCTTCAGGGAACTCACCCCTTTTCAGACCGAAACGTTCGCCCTCAATCTGATTGACCGGGATCGGCGGCTTACGGAATTTCTCATCCGCGAGGGTTCCTGCGACTCCTCCTACGAGCTGCCCGGAAAAGCTCGGTTCAGGGTGAACGTGTTTTCCCAGAGCGGCAATTTTTCCGTGGTGCTCAGAAAGCTCGAGACGAGGATCCCCACCTGCAAGGAAATGGGGCTTCCCGAGGTGTTCGAAAAGCTGGCCCGCGAGAAAAACGGCATCATAATCGTCACCGGGGCGACGGGAAGCGGGAAATCAACCTCTCTCGCGGCGATGCTCGATATCGTGAATGATGAGCAGTCGGTCCATATCATCACCCTTGAAGACCCCATCGAGTTTCGTCACACCCATAGAAAAGCGACCTTCAACCAGAGGGAGCTCGGAGCGGATTTCGACACCTTTCCGAACGGCCTCAGGGCGGCGCTCCGCCAGGCGCCCAAGGTGATACTGGTCGGTGAAATGAGAGACCGGGAGAGCGTTGAAATAGGACTTGCCGCCGCCGAGACGGGCCATCTCGTGATGAGCACGCTCCATACCGTGGATGCCGGCCAGACGATAAACAGAATTCTCGGCATGTTTTCCACCGAAGAAGAGCGTCAGGTCCGCATCCGCCTCGCGGATACGGTCCGCTGGATCGTCTGCCAGAGGCTTCTGCCCAAGGTCGGCGGAGGCCGGGTGGCCGCATTCGAAATTCTCGGCGCCAATCTCCGGGTAAAGGATACCATCGTGAACGGTGAAGCGGAGGGGAAGACCTACAGGGATATAATCGAATCCGGCAGAGCGTTCGGCATGGTTACCTTCGATGAGTATATCGTCGAGCTCTTCAGGCAGGGACTGGTGACGGAAGAAACGGCGCTTGCCTATGCAACCACGAAAGGCGTGGTGGGCCGTGGCATCGACGTGGTGAAGAGGGAACGCGGCGAAACCACCACGGATCTCAAGGGACTTGAAGTCGACAAGACTTATGGAAGGACTAAAAAATCCTGGTGATTGCGTGAAGGAGTTGATGATGGGCGGCGACAATATTCTCGAAAAGATATCCTCGGAAACATACAATGCGGCGGACAGGCCCTTTGATTTCGTCGAAAAGGGGACACAGACGGCACTCGTCTGTAATTCAGATGAGACGGCGCGGTCGATGATTACCGGCCTCCTGAAGACTGCCGAGTACCTCGTCACGGAGTCGGTGACCGTCGAAGAAACGCTGCGATCAATGCGTTTTCACGTCTACCATCTCGTTATTCTCGATGAGGCTTTTGGAGGGGCTGTGGATGCCGGACAGAACCAGGTACTCGACTACCTCAGTCATCTTACCATGGCGGTCCGTAGAAACACGTTTGTCGTGCTGCTGTCCCGGACACACCGGACCTCCGATAACATGGCCGCCTTTAACCTGAGCGCGAACCTCATCATCAACGATTCCAACATGACCGATTTCATGGCCATCCTTGATCACGGCATATCGGAAAATCAGGAATTCTACCGGGTATTCAGGGAATCCATGATGAGACTCGGACGCCTGTAGCGGTCCCGCGTGCGGGTTTGCCCCGTCCCGCGCGCATCTCCCGTAACGTCCCGGCTCAACCTACCGGTCCTTCCCGCGCTCCGCCAGGTAGGCCCTGGCCAGAGCGGTATTGACATGGACAACCCCCCTGTTCATGTGCTTCATGGGGTACTCGTCGGTAATTACCGGCAGCGAGTCGGCATCCCGCTGTGATTTGATGACCGAACCCGCGGGAACGCAGCGGTTGTCGGCAACGGTAACCCCCATGAGCAGCGAGCAGGGTTCGATGACACAGGCTTTTCCCACACGCGATCTGAACACCAGGGACTTCATGCCCACGAAGGTATCGTCGAGAATTACGGCGGGTCCGTGCACCTGAACCTGGTGCGCCAGGGAGACTCTCTCGCCGATGAAGACGGCGTATTTTATGCCGTCCACGTCGAAGAGGTTGCGCTCCACGGGAACCCCGTTCAGTTCGGTCTCGAGTGCGTGAATCACGACGCCATCCTGCACGTTTGCATTCCTGCCGATATGGAGCGGCTGTCCCTCGTCACCCCTCACGGAAGCCATGGGCGACATCATGACCCCTGGACCGATGGTCACGTTTCCTATGACGGCCGCGAGCGGATGCACATACGCCGTGGGATCCACCACAGGTTCCGCAGGCACTGCGCAGAAGTCGGTTTTCACATTTTTTTCTATCATGGCATACCTCGTCATTGCGTGTTGAGTATAAAGTTACAGGCGTCACCGCCGAGGTCTCTCTCCCGGATCCGGTAGTTTCATTATCGCTTTCCATACTTCATCCACTTTGCGTTCCGTCTCCCTGATGCTCCCTTCATTTCCTATGACGAAATCACACAGGGGGATTTTATCGCCGATCGGCATCTGGGCGGCGAGCCGCTCCTCCGCTTCCCGGCGGCTGAAGCCGTTTCGCTTCATGATCCTCTCTATCTGTGCATCAGGCGGGAGATAGATCAATATGACACAGTCGAACAGAGACTGCATGCCCGCCTCGATGAGAAGCGGCACATCGGAGATAATGACGGTATCGTCCTTCGTATGCCTTGTCTCGGCAATCCGTCTCCTCCATTCCTCAAAGACGGCGGGATGCACAATGGCATTCAGCGCCGCGCGCTGTGCCGGGCTGCCGAATACAATGGCTCCCAGTTTTACCCGGTTGACCGTTCCATCGTCGTGTATGATATCATGCCCGAAGTGGTCGACGATTTTCTTCCACGTCTCCGTTCCGGGCTCTTCCACGCGGTGGGCCAGTTCGTCGAAGTCGATGAGAAAGGCGCCGCGCTTCTCGAAAAGTTTGAGCACCGTGGATTTTCCGCTTCCGATTCCGCCTGTAAGACCGACATTTATCATGATTGATGGCTTTGTAAAAAAGTCCGGCTGCTGTGCTGCGCTTCATTCATCGCCATTGCGGCGTACGAGTAACTGCGCCTCATTCTCCGGAATCGGCGACCCTTGCATGCAGACCTTTTTACGTTGTCCTCCTCATTTTGACTTTTTGCGAGCCGTCACAAAAAAAATATCCCTGTCAGCGGAATGCAGTGTATCAGGTGCGGCAGGGGTGACAGTATACAAAAAAGGCGTGTAATGGAAAGCAAAAAAATATGGTATAGGTGAACGGCGGGATACTGTATCCGCACCATCATCGTACCGGGAGCAGGCATATGACCATCAGGAAGCTCTTCGATAAGGCGAAGCACTTTGAAATTGATCTTTATAACGTCTCATCGGACTTTACCCGCAACCACGTGGCGTTTACGGGGACACCGGAGAAGCATCCCCGCGAGAAGGACAAGATACTTCTCTTTATCGACCCTTTCAGCGCCTGCGTCACCTATTATGAATTCACCATCGCCGATATTGCAGGGGTCGAAGAATTGCCCAGTATCGTGAGCATGGAAGGCAAGTCCGTCACCATGTACCGCATCTGGGTGAGAAAGGGAAGTCTCGGCATCCGGTCCACGCCGTTCATCGTCGAGGATACATCACACGTCAGGGTTCGGTAGCCGGACCCCGTCACGATGACGGTCTCGACCTTTCGCACAGTATTTATGATATCCTCCTTTCCGGAAGATGCCGGTATGTGGAGATTTTTTCATGGTCTTCACATAACGGTAGTTTATACGGTTCATACCTACCAAAATGTAGCCGGAAACCGGAACATTTTCTGAAAAGAAAAACATCCCTCTCATAACAAGGCGAGTAGTTTCAGCAGGGTACCTTATCGGCGCAGGTCTCTTTTCCCTGGCACCATTATTGCTCACTTCGGGACACGATAAGGTGTGTTTTGTCTCCGTAAGGACGGTAAGGGGTATGGAAATGGTTATACCGGCACATTTTTCAAAAATGTACGGCCACGGGAATGACTTTATCGTCGTAAGAGAAAGCGAAGATGCATTCCCGGATGACTGGAGTGAGAAGGCCGTGCGCTGGTGCAGGCGCAGGACGGGTATCGGTGCGGACGGACTTCTCGTGGTGGGGCCGGGCAGGTCTGCTGATTTTTCCATGCGCATTTTCAATCCCGACGGAAGCGAAGCGGAAATGTGCGGAAACGGCGCGCGCTGCATCGCGAGGTTCGCCTTCGAGGCGGGAATTGCAGGGTCGCCCATGAAATTCGAAACCCCCGCGGGCGTCATCGAGGCAACCGTCGACGGCTCCCGTGCGGCGATCCGGCTTACCGATCCCGCAGGGCTTAAGGGTGAGGTGGTGACTGTCGGCGGCGAACAGTATCCTCTCTATACAATCAATACCGGTGTGCCTCACACCATTCTCTTTACCGACGGTGTCTTTCACCTGGCCGATGACCTGCTTCATGAAAGAGGGAGGGCGATACGCTTTCATAATGCCTTTGCACCAGCCGGAACCAACGTGGACTTCGTCGAGATCACGGGTCCCGGACGTATCAGGGTGCGCACCTATGAGCGGGGAGTGGAGGCCGAGACCCCGGCGTGCGGAACCGGCGCCGCCGCATCGGCGTTGATAAGCAGTCTCTATGCGGAAGTCGGCGCCCCTCCCATCGAGGTTCAAATGCCGGGAGGTATACTCTCCGTGGACTTCAGGCGGAGCGGCGACAGATTCACCGACGTGTGGCTCTCCGGGGACGTGTATTGGGTATGTCGCGGCGAAATACTGGATTGAAAGGCATGGATGGTGTGAAATGACGGACGGTGCATCACGAAGGGTTCGGAGTCTGCCCCCCTATCTCTTCGCCAGGATCGACGAGATCAAGAGGGAGGCTGCCGCCTCCGGTACCGATATCATCGACCTCGGAGTGGGGGATCCCGATCTTGGTCCGCCGGTGGCCGTACTTGAGACCCTGATGAGAGGGGTGCGGGAAAACGGCTCCCACCACTACTCGTCCTACGCGGGACTCTCGGGACTGAGAGAGGCATTCGCCGCGTGGTTCGAAAAGAGACACGGCATCGCCCTCGATCCGGAGAGCGAAATTCTCCCCCTTCTCGGCTCAAAGGAGGGTATCGGGCATATCTCGCTGGCCTGCCTTGACGAGGGAGACGAGGTGCTCGTGCCCGATCCCGGGTATCCCGTCTATGCGGCGGGCGCCGTTCTTGCGGGTGCCAGGCCGGTATATTATCCCCTGAGGAGGGAGAAGGAGTTTCTCCCCGATGCAGGAGAACTGGCGGAGATGGTAACGCCTGAGACGAAAATGATGTGGCTTAATTATCCTTCCAATCCGACCACTGCCATGGTAAATGCCCCCCTCTTAAAGCGGATCGTTGAGTTCGCCCGGGAACGCGGGGTGCGCATCTGCCACGACATGGCGTATTCGGAAATCACCTTTGACGGGAGAAAGGCGCTCTCTCTCATGGAAATTCCCGGAGGAAAGGATGCGGGCATCGAGTTTCATTCGCTGTCCAAGACCTTCTGCATGCCGGGGTGGCGTGTGGGGTTTGCCGTGGGGAACGCCGGCATCATACGCGCCCTTGCCAAGGTGAAAACAAACCTCGATTCGGGGATTTTCATCCCCGTGCAGGAGGCTGCCATCACGGCGCTCACGGAATGTGAAGATCATGTACAGGTGGTGCGCCGAATCTTCGAGGAACGGCGGAACCGCTTCGTCGGCGGTTTGAGAGAGGCAGGGTGGGAAGTGCCGGTTCCCGCCGCCACGTTTTACGTGTGGCTGCCCGTTCCCCGGGGAACGGACTCAATGGAATTCTGCACCCGGCTCCTTGGAGCTGCAGGTATCGTCTCCACACCGGGAGTGGGATTTGGTGCACACGGAGAAGGATTTATACGAATGAGCCTCACGCTGCCCGATGACAGGCTCGACGAAGCCATCGCGCGGCTGAGGGCGGTGCAATGAAATGACCATGGAAACGACAGGGTATTGGTCCAATGACGGAGTCGGCGGCAATCGCCATCCCCGCGAATCCTGCGGCGTCTTCGGCATATTCGGTGATTCCCATGCCGCCGAGAAAACGTACCTGGGGCTGTATTCGCTGCAGCACAGGGGGCAGGAAAGTGCGGGTATCGCCGCTTCGGACGGACGGGAAATCAGGATTCACAAGGGAATGGGGCTTGTCTGGTCCGTGTTTTCCGATCCTGCCGCGATGCCGCGTCTCGCAGGGCCTGCCGCGATCGGCCACAACCGGTATTCAACCACCGGGGCCTCGGACCTCGTCAATGCACAGCCGATACTGATACGGTACCGGCAGGGGCAGATCGCGGCGGCGCATAACGGTAATCTCGTCAATGCGGCGGAACTGCGCGGCATGATGGAGCGGCGCGGTTCGATATTCCAGACCACCTCGGACAGCGAAATAGCGCTCCACCTCATCGCGCGCTCCCACAGAAAATCCCTCAACGAGGCCGTCGTCGATTCGCTGGCTGCGCTCGAAGGGGCGTACTGCTTTATTTTTCTCACCCCTGAAAAGCTGATTGCAGCCCGTGACCCCCACGGTTTCCGGCCGCTTTCGCTGGGAAGAATCGGTGATGCCTGGGTGGTGGCATCGGAAACGTGCGCCTTCGATATTATCGGCGCTGAGTACGTGCGGAGCATCGAGCCGGGTGAGATCGTGATAATTGATGAACGCGGAATCGAATCACGGCGGCTGCCGAAGGCCCGCAGGGCGCTCTGTGTGTTTGAGTATATTTACTTTTCCAGACCCGACAGCATCATCTTCGGTGAGAAGGTGGACAAGGTGAGAAGACACCTCGGGAAAAAGCTTGCCGAGGAAGCCCCCTGCGATGCCGATATCGTGATCGCCATTCCGGATTCCGCCAATACGGCCGCCCTTGGATACGCCGGTGCGTCGGGACTGCGATTCGAAATCGGCCTCATCCGGAATCACTACGTGGGGCGGACCTTTATCGTACCCCA
>JAPLJO010000166.1 GCA_026388515.1 Deltaproteobacteria bacterium
GGTTTCCTTCTTTTTTCAAGCATCAGCCTTTCTGAGACCTACCTTATTTTCAATAATTCAAAAACATCACGAGTCGGGATTCGCACATGGAATGCTGCATTTTTATCAACCTCTGCGATTAACTCGTCTACGGACACGTCCGAAGCGGCACATAAATTATCAATTCGTAAAATCGTTTGTTTCAGTTTTTCCTCCTCACCATACTGCAGATATAAATCCGCGAGGGCGAGAAGCCCGAAAACATTCTCGGGATTTCGTCTGGTATACAACTCCCAATACTCCATCGCTCCGGAACGATCACCTTTCTGGAAGTATGCCTCTCCGATAATCTGCAGCGGCTTTGGGTCGCTTTCCTTAAGAGAAAGGGAGAGAAATCCCTCGTTCATTGCGTCGTCCGGTTTGTTCAGTTTCAAAAGAATAAGGCCCATATTGAAGTGAAAGGACGAATTCCTCGGATTTACATGGTTTGCCTTCCAACTGTTTTCAAAGGCGCCTTCTAAATCGCCTTTTTTAAGCAGTGCGAGGGCCATGCCGTCAAGCTCTTCTCCATGCACCCCCGGCCCTTTTGCTTTACCGTAATAATAGAGAGCCATATCAGGATCATCAGCCACCATGAGATAATAATTTCCAAGGTTGGAATAGTAAATATTTTCCTGACCCTTTATTGCATAATTCCCAAGTTCCAGCGCCTTGTTGAGTTCATCGACGGCCAGCGGACTTCCCCTCTGCTTAAGCAGTTTTCCTATTTCACCGTGTGGCCGGCTCAGATTAGGAGATTTTTCAAGAATATCAAGCCAGAAGGATTCCTCGTTCTGCATTATATTATTGCGCGCAAATGTTGTGTGCCCCTCCATCACGATGACGAATGCCATGCCTGCTGCAAGAAGAAAAACAAGAGATTTTCGATTCCTGAAATAATCGATTGCCATGAGGATTCCATAAGAAACAGGAACGAATAACAGCATGCTCGGAAGGTAGTTCCGGTGTTCGAAGATTAATTCAAGGGGAAGAACGGAGCTTTCGATACTATGATTGAGAAAGAAAAAAAGAATGCAGTACGATATAAGCGTGTGACGCCGTACTGCGTAAAGCGACCATCCGACTGACATGCATATGAAAAGAATGGCAGGCAATGTGGACCACGGGTTGAAAAGAGACCGGGAGAGCTCAACATCGTGTAAAAACGTCAGGCGGTAGTCAGCCGGATACAGGAGAAGTGAAATGTAATAAACGATGATTCTCGATTCGGTGAGAAGACGCTCGGTAAGCGTGAAAGGTCGTTGCGAGTAGCCGTTCAAAATACTGGAAAAGTTCGTGTAGTACGCACCGAGCGCAATGACTATAAGACAGATAATGCCGAATATATAAAGGTTTTTTCGGATATTATCACTGGTCAGACCCTGCAGGAAAAAGAGATCAAAAAGAAAAATACTGACAGGCAGTATGGCGGCGTTCTGTTTCGAGACAAGGGCAAGAAGAGCCGACATCATGCAGAGCATGAAAAAAGCCGTTTTCCCTATACCGGATTCGGCCGTTCTTCCTTTCACGTAGAAAAACATCGCCATAATGTAAAACAGCGCCGACATAAGGGCGATTCTTTGAACCACGTAGCTCACCGCGGTCACATGAACGGGGCTGATCGTCCACAAAAGTGTTGCCAGGAATGCGGTTTCACGGGAGCGCAACCCGAACCGCTCCCTCAGCAGGGGAAGATTCAGCATGGTATAGATAAAGAGATACAAAAAAACAGTCGTCAGCACATGAATCGAGAAATTGACCAGGTGATATCCGAAGACATTGTCATTCCCGAAATAGTAATTGAATGCGAATGTGAGGTAGGGAAGCGGCCGCATGTTTCTTCCCCCGTCAGGCCCGAGCGTCGCCTGTTCGAGGCTGGACCATGTGAGCGCTTTCATGTGTACATGAATATTATTGACGATATTGTAATAGTCGTCGAAATGCCAGTCGCTGCGGAAACTGTTGCTGTAAATCAGGAGAAGAATAAGAAAAAGAATAATGGATGCGGTGATGACGCTGCCGGATTTTCGATGCATGCTCACACTATCGGGGTGACTATTCGGATTCAATGGAAAAGCTCCAATTATGAAAAAAGGTGATTCTTAACGTTAAAGAAAAAGTTAGTGAAAGAGTTTTGTCATTAGAGTAACATATATTGCACCGTATAGTAAAAAAATATTTAATCGATGATTGAAATATCGTGTTAAGTCTTGATAATAGTGCCCATCTGTGCTTGACACACTGTGGTCATATCTGTATACTCAAAACACCAGTAAGCATATGTATTTTGTCATGAGGTTTTTATATTAACATGACCCCGGAGTATTAACCGGAAGGAAATCCTGAGAGTAATGCCGATGAGGAAAACTCCTTTTTCAGGAAATATTCGCCCCGAAGATTTACCGCGGGGGAAAAGGCCATGCACATGAGGTCACGAAGGGGATTTAGCCTTCTTGAAGTCATTACTGTCCTCATCATAATCGGTATTCTGATGGCAATCGTTGCGTATCGCACTAATGATTCATCATACCGCCTCAATTCTCAGGCGGGCGTAGTGACGGGTCATATTCGTTATGCACAGACCCAGGCCATGAATGCCAATCCCTCGGCGGGCCTGAATGTCTGGGGGATCAAGTGCGATGGAACGCGCTACTGGCTGTTTCGGGGGACCAATCCTTACGACGTCAACAATATCTTTCCCTTGTTCGATGACCCGAAATATGAAGAGGCCAACCACAAACTGGTATTGAGCAGCAAAGGAATTAGCATGTCGAGCTTCACGGTCTTCTTCGACGACCGCGGGATTCCCTACAGCGCCTACACTGACGCCACCACAAACACACCTCTTTCCGCGCCCCTGGCCATTACCATTACCCCGGACGGGAGCGCTTCACCCAGCCGGACGATTTCAATCATTCCGGAAACAGGTTTTGTCCAATGAAACATTCGGAGAAAGTCAAAAGACCTGAGGGACGGCGGCAGCGCATGACGGCGGGCGCTTTCATTAAGCTTCGGACGGGTTTTACCCTCATAGAAGTGATTCTTGTTTTAGTTCTGGCGACTTTCGTCTCGGCCATGCTGATTACCTCGCTGGGGTTCAATCTGAAACGGAGCGCTACGACAGTAGCGCAGGTTGATCAGCAGTATCAACTGATCCAGGAGATGGAGAGCCTGACAAGTAACTACCGGAAGGAAATCCTTGCCCGCACCCTCGACCTGAACACATTTTATAGTACCTATGTCGTAAGCATCGGAAATATTGACACCGCCAACACCGGATTTATAACACTGACCAGTACGGGGGCCACGCCCTTCACAACTGCTCAGATACTGCGGGTTACGCTGCGGGACGGCGATCAGACCGTCCAGTCGTTATTCACGGAATAGGAGCTCACCATGAAACGGGCAGATAAAGGCTTTACCCTGATCGAGGTGATCGTCACACTGGTTCTGGTGGGAATCATGGCCGTCGGTATCGGTAATACCCTCGTACTGGAGGTGCAGGGATATCTCTTTGCCCGGGATGCGGAAAGCTCCTCACAGAAGGCCCAGCTCGCTCTCGCCCGTATCAAGCGGGAGATAATCGATCTGACCGCCATCACAGCGACCACGGATTCATCCACCATGACCTACACGAACACCCGCGGCACCTTCAGGATTCAAAAAAACGGCAGCGTGATTAACCTGCAGGATACCACGGTCGGAACCGACCGCCTGCTTCTTGATAACATGAGCACCAACTACGGATCGGAATCATTTCTCACATACCTGAAGGCAGACGGCAGTTCATGGGTGTATACCGATTCCCTGAGTGATTTGTATGCCGTGCGGGTACTTATCATCATGAACGGCTTCAGCGGCAGTAATGATCTGTGGTTTGAAACGACCGTCACCCCCCGGAACAATGCGGTGCCTAATGCGCCCATTCTTAACGAGTGAGCGCCGGTGAAAGGTATATCATGAGAAAAGCGTTGAGGGAGTATAGGTAGATGAGCATCAAAGAAATCGGCATGGAAATCCGGCGCGGCCCTTCAGGAAGGGCAAGGCGGCATGAGAGAGGCGCCGCACTGGTATTGATAGTCTTTGCCATCGTTGCCCTGGCCGTTATCGGGGCAGCCATCTACGGCGTGATGTCAACCGGCACTCTCAACCAGACAATCGCGCAGCAGGCGACGAAGGCCTACTACCTCGCGGAGTCCGGTGTGCGAATCGCTGCCGGTGAATGGAAAGCCGCCAACGACGCCACACGGAACGCGAAACTGGCAGGTCTGACCGGGCAGACCTTCGACATGCCGGGCGGCGGCCAGATTACGATTAAAGTCTATCCGGCGTGGCTCTATGCGACGTCGGCCTATAGCAAGGGGGCCACCAGCCTGACGCTCTACTACCCCGGCGAACCCCCCCTCCTTGATAAGGACGGGACGGTGACGGCCGCCTTCCCTTCTCGCGGACTCCTCAAGCTTAAAGGCGAGACCGTGCCGGGTCTTTTCACGTCTCTCCCCACGGCGGGCACAAGGAATGCCACCGGCACCCCTGTGACCTTCAGCATCCCCGAACCATTTGATCCATTTTCTAACACAGGCTTCCCGTATGCAATTGCAAGCGGGGACGAATTCTTCATCGGCTTTGTGGAGACCACTTCCGGCACCAGAATTTTTTCTTTATCGGCTTCATCATGTCCATGTACCTCGGATTATCCGGGTTGTGGATATCCGGGAATGGATGCGGATATCCATGAGGGGGACTGCATCATCCTCAACAACTCAAACAATCAGGCCCAGCTCTTTCCCTCCGAGAATGGGGAATTTAACCTTACTATGTCCGACAAGAGTAAGGGTCCCTTCGGCAGGTATCGTTATGACAGGCGTATTATCAATAATAACAACAGCACGGCGACACTCACCAATATCCAGGGGCCCCCAACATCGCTCTTTCCCTTCCAGCTTCATTACACTAGCGGCAATTTGTATGATGGTGCGGCAACGACGCAAATATATATTACTGGAGGCGTGGGCTTCCGGTCGAAAGCGACTTATGGAAACTGATTATTATCCCGAACCGGCAAAGACCGGTACGCGCAGGGAGGGATGCAGATGAATCGCTCAATACATATACTGTACGCAATAATAATCGCCATCATGATTATTACCATGGCGGGTACGGCCATTGCGGCGGAAAAGACCATCACTGACTACATGGGGGTCGGCAAGCTATTGGGCGCTGGTGAAGGCGGCAAGCAGAAGATCACCTTCGAGGATGACATGCCCAACTTTAATCAACCGATCGAAGACAAGCCCGAAGCAATCACGGTTGATGAGGCGGGTAAAAAGGTATACATGGGAGGGGGCGTCCGTGATCAGAAGGGCACCTTATGGTATACGGGAAACAGCGACACTGCAAACTGTTCAAATGGCGTGTGCGATTTCTGCAATGGCCTCCGCGCCCGCTTTCGATTTAGATTTACCGATATCGATAGCTCTCCCAACAGCATTACGCACGCCGACGGCTTTACGTTTGCCGTCGTCAGCGGGCAGAATTATGACCCGGCCACGGGTATCTACCGGTCAGGCGGCGCCCCCGCAGCGATCAGTATGGGTGAATTGTTGGGTTATGCCGGTCCGGGGCTGACGAGCGACGGGCAAGGGATAGTGCCGCCCAAGATGGCGGTAGAATTCGATACCTATCCAAATGCCGCCGTCGATATCTGCGGTTCCGACAGCAGGAACGACCCGAACTTTACATCTCCCAATTTTCAAAACCACATTGCGCTGATGTATTGGGGTGTACAAGATATCGCCGGCGTCTGTCCTGCCGGAGGAGCAACTTACCCCAAGAAGTCATATGACGACAACCGTCACGGTGTGGGCGGAACGGGGAATGATCCCGCCAACGCGGGCACCGTCAGTTCGCCCTCCGGAGGCCTCTACCGTAATCCCAAGGTAAACGGCAACAACTGGTTGGAAGACAATGCGCATCACTGGTTTCGTATCGAAACGACCAGGTCAACGACTGTGAACTCCGCCACCGGCAAATACGACTACACGACCAGGGTATGGATAGACTGTGCGACCTGCAACGCGACCGAGTTGGACAATTTCTTGAATGTCCGGGCAAACTTTTTAGATAGAAACGGCGATATTCGTATAAATAAAACTACGGACATATCGACGGCAGATCACGCGCTCTTCGAACGGATGCTTTTCGGCTTTACGGAGGCGGCAGGCCAACCAACCAGCCAAACTTCACAGCACATCGAGCTCGACAACTTCGAACTCGCATGGCTTTGCGGAATCGAATGTGTCTATACCCTCAATCCCGCAAGCATTTCGTACGATAATAATGGAGGTACAGGAAGCTTTGACGTCACCTCACCTTCAGGCTGTCCCTGGACGGCGACACAAAACACGCTGGATTCATTAGGACAGCCGTTTACGTGGTTCACCATCACATCCTCTGCAAGCGGTGTCGGCAACGGCACAATAAACTATACGGTGGCTCCGTATAACGTTGAGGCGGCAACACGTACCGGTACAGTAATGGTTGCCAAACAGATCTTCACGGTCACCCAAATAGGATGCAACTACGTCATCGATCCCACGGAACTTTGGTATGACGCTTCCGGAGGTAATGGGCAGATTGACGTCACCTCGCCGGACGGCTGTACCTGGACGGCTACTAAAAGCGTGGGTTTGAGTTGGGTTACCATAACCTCGGGGAGCAGCGGTACCGGTAATGGCAGGGTCCACTATAAGGTTGACCCAGTGGGCGGCACTACCCCACGTAGCGGCACGATAACGATAAATGGCAAGGTCCATACAATCTGGCAAACCGGATGCACTTACGGCATCAATCCGATGAGCGCTTCGTATACCACTTCAGGCGGCACGGGGAGCGTCGCGGTCACCTCGCAGACCGGTTGCCCCTGGACGGCAACTGAAAGCCTGGATTGGGTTTCCATAACCTCAGGCGCCAGCGGTTCCGGCAACGGGTCCGTAGGCTATACCGTGGCCGCGAATACCAGATCGATATCGCGGTCCGGTACCATCACGATTACTGGTGGACAGACCTTTACGATCAACCAGGCTGGTGTGCCTTGCACCTACAGTATCAATCCCACGAGCGCCTCGTTTACCGCTGCCGCCGGCACGGGGAGCGTCGCGGTTACCGCAGCGGCGTCCGACTGTGCCTGGATGGCGGTGAGCAACGCCGCATGGATCACGAATGTCACCCCCGCCGGCGGTTCCGGCAACGGCACGGTGAACTACTCGGTGACGTTCAACGGTACGGGCAGCCCGCGCACCGGTACCATGACGATCGCCGGTAAGACCTTCACGGTCACTCAGGCCGCGTGCACCTACAGCATCAACCCCGAAAGCGCCTCGTTTACCGCTGCCGCCGCTACGGGGAGCGTCGCGGTCACCTCGCCGACAGGCTGTACCTGGACGGCCACTGAAGGACTGAGCTGGGTTTCCATAACCACCGGCGCCACCGGTTCCGGCAACGGCACGGTGAATTACTACGTGAAAGCAAATCCAAGCGCCAGCCCGCGCACCGGCACGATGACGATTGCCGGACTGACCTTCACGATTAACCAGGCCGCTTCCAGCTGTCCCGGACAGTTCTGGGCCGAGTACTTTGCCAACCAGTCTCTCACGGGGTTGCCTTCGCTCACGCGCTGTGAAGTCTCGCCGCTCACCTGGGACTGGGGAACGGGCAGCCCCGGCATCGGCATCCCAAGTGACCACTTCTCGGCAAGGTGGTCGGGAGAGTTTCAATTCGGCGAGGCCGGCGGCTACACCTTTACCTCTCGCACTGATGATGGCGTCCGTGTCTGGGTCGATGACATCCTCATCATCGATCACTGGGTGGATCAGGGCCCGACCGTATACCAGGCGACGATAACCCTTACTGCCGGCGCCCACACCGTGGTGATGGAATACTACGAGAATTTAGGAGGTGCGGTTGCTCAGCTCCGCTGGGACGCGTGCACCTACAGCATCAACCCCACAAGCTATGCTGCACCTGCCGGTGGTACAACGACGGCACAAACCGTCTCGGTAACCACAGTCACCGGTTGCCCGTGGACGGCGGCAAGCAACGACGCCTGGATCACGCGTACGGCACCGACAGGCACAGTGACAGGAGCCGGCACGGTCACCTATACTGTAGCAGCCAACACTACTGGCTCGACAAGAACCGGCACGATGACCATTGCCGGACAGACCTTCACAGTAACTCAGGTTAGCTGTAGCTACACCCTTGGCGCCACAAGCTATGCTGCACCTGCCGGTGGTACAACGACGGCACAA
>JAPLJO010000098.1 GCA_026388515.1 Deltaproteobacteria bacterium
ATACGAGCTTTATAACTCTTTTCTCAGGACCGCCTTCCACTGCAGGATTATCGAGAGTTGCAGGAGACGCAAACGTTATACGATAAAATTTACCGTAATATTTATTGACATAGGGAAACAGTTTCTCAATGAGCGGTGTAATTTCCTCTATTTCCTGTACTTCATCGGGTGTCAATGCTTCACCCGATTCAGTGATCAGTCCGAGTCGCCAGAGAGATCGTGGTGAAGAAAGATTGTTTGTTTGTTTGTCCGGCATATAGGCATACAGCAATATTTGAACACCTTTCGTGGGTCGCTCCATCACTATATCCTGCTTCAGGGACGGATGCGTCGCATCTATCATGTAGGCGGTATTGTACTCCGCAAGGTACGCATCCATAAACTCACCGCTCTTTAAAGTGGCGACAATACGGATTGTCGTTTCAAATTGCGAATACACAGCCTTCTCGCGGGTCCATGAGTTCAGGACGGCATAATATGAATTCGATAGGGCGGTGCGCTTCGCTATTGAAATGTATTCATCCATATAACTGCATCCCGCAGCCATCGTCATCGCACTCATCACCAGATACAGAATATATCGTTTCATCCCCGGCTCCCGAATACCTTGTCGAATATGTAATCAATGTGACGGAGAAAATTTTCATTTCTGAACACTTGTTCAATGTCTTCGAGGGATATATATTTCATCACTTCGTCATCCAGCAGCAGTGTTTTCCTGAATTCTGCTTTTTCGCCATAGGACCTCATGGCGTTCCTCTGAACCATCGCATACGCGTTTTCCCTTGAGACACCCCTTTCCACAAGCTTCATTAAAACCAGCTGTGAAAAGAACAATCCTCTCGTGATACCGAGATTGGCGGTCATGTTCTCAGGATATATCACAAGGTTTCTGACAATTTCCGTGAATCGGCACAGCATGAAATCAAGAAGAATGGTGGCATCCGGCGCCGTCACCCGCTCAACCGAAGAGTGACTGATGTCTCTTTCGTGCCAGAGTGCGATGTTTTCCAGTGACGCCAGTGCGTACGACCTCATTAGTCTCGCCAAGCCCGAGAGGTTTTCCGAAAGCACCGGATTTCTTTTATGCGGCATTGCGGAAGAACCTTTTTGTCCCTTTGAAAAATATTCCTCGGCCTCCTGAACTTCGGTTCTCTGAAGGTGTCGTATTTCCGTGGCAAATTTATCTATTGATGACGCCACAATCGCCAGCGCACTGAAGTATGCCGCGTGCCTGTCCCGTTGAATTATCTGAGTTGAAATCGCCTCCGGTGTAAGGCCGAGTTTCTCGCAGACATATGTTTCGACATACGGCTCGATAAATGAATAGGTACCGACGGCGCCGGAAATCTTGCCGTAACTGATCGTTTGACGTGCGTCAACAAGTCGTCCCCGCGCCCTTTCCATTTCCTGGAACCAGAGTGCCATTTTGAGGCCGAATGTAATGGGTTCGGCATGGATGCCGTGAGATCTCCCGATCATGACGGTATGCTTGTGGAGCAATGCCTTCTGTTTCAATACGGGAAGCAACTGATCCATATCACGGATTAACAAATCGACTGCATCCCTGAGAAGCAGCGCCAGTGAGGTGTCAAGAATATCCGACGAAGTGAGTCCCATATGAATATACCGGGCGTCTTCACCGACGGATTCTGAAACAGAAGTCAGAAAGGCAATGACATCATGTTTGACAGTACGTTCTATTTCTTCTATTCTCTGTACGTCAAACTTCGATTTTTTTTTGATATTATTCAATGAAGACGGTGGAATTTTCCCAATATTCGCCCACGCTTCGCATGCGGCAAGTTCAATCTCAAGCCACTTGCTGAACCGGTTCTCTGCAGACCACAGCGATGTCATTTCTGCCCGCGAATATCGATCAATCACGTCCATCTCCTCGTGTATCTTTTCAATAAAGACGTGTATTCATAGTATGATGTGATTCACAGAGTCAAGAAATTTCAGGCATTTCATTTGAGATAAAGTTTTTTTGCGCTCTTACTCTTGAGCTTTTTATCTTTACAATCCGGAACTCGTCTATCCGGAACTCTTCGGGACCTGCGTAACGGAATCCGCTGTTCTTGAGTTTTTTAAAAAAAGACGGGGCAGGCTCGATGCTATTACAGTCACCGGCGGAGAACCGCTCCTCCAGCCTGACGTGCATGATTTTCTGTTCCAGTTAAAATCAACGGACGATCAGTTTAATGCAGCGAAACATTCGCTGGAGTGATTGGTACAATCGGTACTCATTCGATGAAAATCCGGCAACAGGGACGCGGCGAATGCGGCATGGCGACAGCCTGTAATTATTATTCCACATCCATCTTGCGGTTGATTCAGCTGTACGCAAATGATATGAAGGCAGTGATTTTAAAAAGATAAGGAATATATGAACATATGAGTGATGATGTATGCATTGCACAGGCAAAAGAAGTTCTCAGGATTGAAGCGGAAAGCATCTTCAATCTTATAGAAAGGGTTGACGAGCGTTTTTCACGTGCCGTCGATGTTATTTACCGATCACGCGGCCGCGTGATCGTCACGGGCATAGGCAAGTCGGGCCTTATCGGCAAGAAAATCGTGGCGACACTCACCAGTACCGGGACACCGGCGATTTTTCTTCACCCCGTCGAAGGACTTCACGGTGACCTCGGTATCGTTCACCGGGACGATGTTCTGCTCGCCATATCGAACAGTGGTGAAACCCATGAGCTGAATCTCCTCACGCAGAGTATCCGCGAACTCGGCGTTCAAATAATCGCATTGACGGGAAACATGCATTCAACACTTGCAGCAGCGAGCGATATCACCATCGACGTGGGTGTGGCGCGGGAGGCATGCCCCTTTGGCCTTGCACCGACATCAAGCTCCACTGCAACCCTCGCCATGGGTGATGCACTTGCGGTGGCTCTGGTGAATAGAAATAAATTTACTGAAAAGGACTTTATTAAATTCCATCCCGGTGGATCGCTCGGCCAGAGGTTGATGGCAAAGGTAAGGGATGTGATGATCCGCGACGAAGCCGTCCCCCTGATTTATTCGGGCAGTCCTGCACTTCAGGCAATCAAGAAAATAGACGACAGCAATGTGGGGTTTGTGCTCATCGTCGACCGTGAAAAACATCTTCTTGGGATTCTCACCGACGGCGATGTGCGCCGTCTGGTGACAAAGCAGATCCACTTTGAAGAAAAAACCGTGGATGAAATAATGACCGGATCACCGAAGACAATCGGCCCGAACATCTCGGTTGCTGAAACCATAGAAATCCTTCAGCGCAACGAAATCACCACCCTTGTCGTCATCGGAGAAAATAAAAAACTCGAAGGATATGTGCATCTTCACGATATTCTCGGCCGGGGCGGAACAATAAAAATCAGCATGATGAAATAAATATATTCCCCCAGTCAAAGCACCCGGTTTATTTTTTTCAGCGGCACGGAATATGGTATGTTACGCAACTTCCTCATTATCAGATGTCTCAGGTGCGGCAGAAGAAACAGGATCCCCCGCGATCACCTGACCGAAAGACCGCTCTGCGGCACATGCGGCGCCCATCTTGATGAACTTATCATCCACTGCCTCGAATGCGGCGCCAAGAACCTCATACCGGAAGATAGACTCGTTGACCGGCCGCGATGCGGCAGATGCCATGCCCCTCTCTATCATGGGTCTATCGTGAGCGTCACCGATTCACAGTTCGAAAATGAAGTCCTTTCGTTCCCCGGTCCCGTGATTGTATGGGTGGGTACTCAGTGCTCGTCATCATACGGAGATTGCCTTGAAATGCTCGGCCATCTTGCCGAACAATACGCGGGAGGGATTAAGATCGCCAGGCTTCATGAAAAACTGAGCTCGAACACAACGGCATCGTACGGGATATCCGATTCGACACAGTTTCTCCTGTTCAAGAACGGAACGCTCCTTTATACACTGACCGGTGCCGTATCACGCGCAGACCTTGACCATCACATCACGATGATCGTCAAAGATGAAGAAAGAAAGACCGAGTAGTACACATGGTTACGGATGGAAAAGAGATGTGTGTGCCGAAACCATGGCTGAGAAATATCCACGTACAGAATAAATTGCAATCCTGATGCAGCCTCGATATGAGGGACCACTGAAGATTCTCACCATAGTGAAGGATGGCGCCGGCTTTAACCTCTCAGGCTCACATAACGTACACTGCGAAGGGTGGCATCATGTCCATTGATATTCCAAACATTTCCGATAAACTCAGGGTCATTGCCCGCATCAGAGAGAGGCTCGGCTCCAGCCCCTCAGATTTCGCTGAACACCGGGACCGCATCAGGGAAGAACGGAAAACAGACGGAAGGTCTCTGGCGGCAGGCGTTCTGCTTCCTTTTTTGTACCGGGAAAAGGCCGAAGACAGGCACGACGGGGAATTCGTGCTGCAACTTATAAAACGATCCCCTCATGTGCCGCAGGGAGGCGATCTCTCCGGACCCGGGGGAATGCTTCATCCCTTTATCGACACCATGATCATGAAGTGTCTGCTTTGCGGAGTGCCACCCATAGTAGATCGCGTGCGACGGAACAACCTGAAAAAAAGAGGCCGTCCAACGCGGGAAGCGGTAGCGCTCTTTCTTGCCACGGCGGTACGCGAATCATGGGAGGAAATCGGCCTTAATCCGTGCAATGTCCGTCTGCTCGGTCCGCTCCCCTGCTACCGTTTGAATCTTTTCCCCCGGACTATTTTCCCCCTCGCAGCACTGGTGGGTAAAGCGTGGACCTTTAAACCCAACTGGGAAGTGGAAAAAGTGGTCGAAATTCCACTTGGCTCATTCTTCAGGGGCGACAATTACGGGCTATTTACGCTTGATCATATACATGGCGTTGAAAACTCAACGGCGACACGAATGACATTTCCCTGTTTTATTCACTGCGACGCCGACGGACGTGAAGAAATCCTCTGGGGGGCTACGTTTAATATTGTACTTGAATTTCTGCGCATTGTCTTTGATTATGCGCTCCCTGAAATCCGGGATGCGCGACGTATAGCCAGATCGATCACTCCTGATTATCTTACCGGAATCCGTCGGGCGAAATGAGACTGTAATGAATCCATTCCCGATTACATGCGTCGTCTTTGATTTTGACGGTACCTTATCGCGGCTCAACATTGATTTTGAAGGAATGAGAAAGAAAGTGTCCGAACTCATTGAAAATTACCGGATTGATCACCACCAGTTTGCCAATCTCTATGTGCTTGAAATGATTAAGGCGGTATGTGCGGTGTTTGCTGCTGAAAATCGGTACGAGACCGGCACCATATTTGCCGGGCAGGCATTTCGTTTGATATATGATATTGAAATGGAAGGCGCCCGCAAGGGAAATCTTCTGGAAGGAGTGACGGAAATGCTGTGCCGTCTTCACCGTGCGCATATCAAAGTCGGCATCATTACGAGAAATTGCCTTGACGCGGTGTACTGCGTATGGCCTGATGTGCATTCTTTCTGCGATGCACTGATAACGCGGGAGTCCGCCGTCAGGGTAAAACCCGACCCCGCCCACCTGCAGCAGATTCTTGCCATACTCGGTGCAGCACCCGGACAGACGATTATGACGGGAGATCATCCAATGGACATTCATGTGGGAAAAACGGTCGGCACTTTTACCGTCGGAGTACTCACGGGCAATTCGACGGAACAGTCACTCATAGGCGCGGGGGCGGACCGCATCATTAAACGGGCCTCCTCGATTGATGACTGTCTCGATCTCGCCGGTTCACGCGGAAACGTAATGATTATGCCATGAGTATATATATACCTTTCACCGACATTGACAGAAGAGGAGCGCGTGGTATATGGGGAAGGGCATGTATGAAGTCACGGTAAGAAAAACTTTTTCAGCGGCCCATACCGTCACCATCGATGGCACCCGCGAACCTCTCCACGGACATAACTTTGCGGTCGAAATCACCCTGTCGTCCCGCGAGCTCGACGACGAAGGGCTGGTGATTGACTTCAGAAAAATAAAGCGGTGGCTCGAGGAGATCCTGAGAGAGTTCGATCATACGTACCTGAATGAGCTTGCCCGCTTTAAGAACATTACTCCGACGGCGGAACGTCTCGCGCGATGTATTCATGATCACATGGAGACACGGATGAAATCAACGCAATGCACCATCGAACGCGTGACCGTATGGGAGTCGGAAAGCTCCCGTGCGACCTACAGTGGTACTGCGTGATGGTAGACGTGCAAAACCTCCATGACGGCAGAAACATGAATATCCAGAAAGTCGGTGTCAAGGGTATTAAATACCCCATTATCGTCCTCGACCGGCAGAACGGCACCCAGCACGTCAATGCGTCATTCAATATGTATGTAAGTCTTCCCCACCGATTCAAGGGAACTCATATGAGCAGATTCGTTGAGATACTCAACGAATTCAGGGGGGAAATCAATATCAGAACCTTGAAACATATTCTTAATGAAATGAAAGAAAAGCTCAAAGCGGGTTCGGCGCATATCGAGATAGACTTTCCCTACTTTATCGAAAAACGTGCCCCCATCTCAAGAGCGAAAAGCCTTCTTGAGTATCAATGCTTTTTTTACGGTGAAAGCACCGGGCAAAAGTATGATTTTATTGTCGGCGTCACCGTACCGGTCACCACCGTCTGCCCCTGCTCGAAGGAAATCAGCAGCAGCGGAGCACACAATCAGAGAAGCATCGTCCGGGTGAATGTACGATTTAACAAGTTTTTCTGGATTGAGGATATCATAGAGCTTGTCGAAAACTCGGCGAGCAGCGATATCTATTCACTCCTGAAGAGAGCCGATGAGAAATACGTCACGGAACGGGCCTTTGATAATCCCATGTTCGTCGAAGATGTGGTCCGCACTGTCGCAACGAAATTAAAGGATGACAGGAATTTTACATGGTACAGCGTTGAAGCGGAGAATCTTGAAAGTATTCATAATCACAGCGCCTATGCCTGTATTGAAAAAGAAACTCCGGTTCCGGACGGCGATCTACGTTAATCAGGCATGTCAGACCGCACCCTGCCGGATTACTTCATCCCCTTCTCCGATCCGGTTTCGCCACCCCCCGCAGTATAATTCGTGCCCATGGAACGTTCCAATCTTGCCCTGGCTATGTTGTAATCACTGAGTGCATTGTAATAATCCGATTTTGTCTTTGTCATGAGCGTCTGTGCATCAACCACATCGGTAGATCGCGCCACCTGCTCCCTGTAGCGCTCCACATTGATACGGTAATTTTCTTCCGCCCGCTCAATCGCCTTTTGTGCGACAAAGATGTGCTTCTCCGCCTCTCTCATGAGAAGATAAGAACTTTTTATCTCAAGGGTGATCTGATCCCGTATGCTGGAGAGCGTGTCCGATGCCTGATTCTGGCGGTAGAGACCGGCATCAACGGCAAATTTCGTCTTCCCCCACTCCCAGAAATTCCATTCAGCCACACCCGCAACGGACCAGTCTTCCTGATCCCGGTAAGGACTGCCCGACACACCGGGAGTATCACCGTAGCGCGAGTAGTTACCAATCACGCTGAGTGTGGGGAATAAATCACTTCTGGCAACGGTAACAAGCCTTTTTGCCTGTTCGAGTCGCACCGAATAATAGGTGACTTCCGGTCTGTTTTCATATCCGGTCTGCAGGCATTCCTGAAACTCTTTTTCGAAGGGCTCATACTGTAGAATGTCCTCCACTGCAACCGGCGTATCGACATCACGTCTGAGGATGATATTCAACCTGGCCCGGTTCATCTGCACGACATTCTCCGCGCGCACCAGATTCTGCTGTCCATCCGCTACTTCGAGCTCGGCAAAGAGGAGATCGTTTTTCGGGATGAGACCCACCTCATAAAAACTTCTGGCGGTCGCCTGATGTGCTTCCAGTTGCTGCAGAGCCTGTCGTGCCACTTCCAGTAACCGTTCTGATTTGAGAAGTTCGAAGTATGCCTCCGTGGTGTTCAATACCGTCTCATGGACCACCCTTCTCTCTTCCGCATGTGCCGCGTCGACATCGCTCTCTCGTATCTTATAATTACTGAAAATCCTGCCCCCGGTAAAAAGCGGCTGCGCTGCCTCAATCTGCCACAGATAATTATCTTTTGTACCTATTGGCGCCTGTTTCAATACAAGAACCCCGCTGCTGAGGTCGGGCATTCCAGTCTCGGGCGCCTCGTTCAATCTCGTATAGCCGTATGAGGTGCGGAGCGCAGGTAAAAAAGAAGTGAGCGCTTCATTTCTGCCGGCTTCGGACGCACTCACGCCTTCCCTCGCTGCATGAATTACCACGCTCTCTTTCACGGCTGCAGTTATGCACTCAGCCAGCGACATTCTGATTATCTCGCCGGCATTTACTGCCCCTGCGCAAAGAATCGAGACGACAATACCACACGCCAGGAACACATTACGGTACCGACAGGGCATACACATGATTTTCCTCACCACATCACATATTTTTCTACAGGAATTCAAAGAACCTCATCATCAGGTTCTGAATTTAATGCACACCGTTCTTTATTCCAAGCAGCTCATATACCATGGTTGATCCCAGTATGGGATCCGTGCCGCCGGTATCAATTTCATGCACCTCGAGCGGCGTGCGGACATTCCGAAGGGTGGTTTCGCTGACAAGAATACCGTTCGGAATGCTTTTCGTGTGGTACTGCAGCCTGAAAACGGTATTCACCTGATCACCTATCACCGTGTAATCCATTTTCTTCTCAAAGCCGATGTTGCCGACGATGACGTTTCCGGTATTGATGCTGATTCCCATGCCAAGGGTAAAACCGAAATTATTAGAATAATAGGTATTGATTCCTTCCATTGCCTGTTTCATTTCAAGTGCCGCCGTGATCGCATTATCGGCATCACTGGGACTTGAGACAGGCGCCCCGAAAATGGCGAGAAACCCGTCACCGAGATACTTGTCGACAATACCGTGGTGTTTAAACACAATGCCGCCCATGATGGAAAAGAAATAATTAAGTATTGCCACCGTCTTTTGGGGTCCGATGTTCTGGGCGAGGGCCGAAAATCCCCTTATATCGATGTTGAGAAGTGTCAACATCTTGAATTCCTCAATTTCTTTTCTTCCACCCGTTTCTCCGCCATGAATAATTTTGTTGACGATTTCTTCAGGGACGAATTTCTGGAACATTCGACGTATATCCCGTTCGTGCTCCGCCATTGAGAGTATTTCTTTGTAAAGACGTGCATTTTCAAGGGCGATGGTAACTGATGATGCAATTGAGTGCAGGAGGTGTTCGTCTTCCACTACAAATACACCGTTTCTCTTGTTGAGCACCTCGATGACGCCGATGACTTTCCCCTGTGAAACCAGCGGTACGCATAACGCCGTTTTCGTCGAAAAACCGGTTGTCCTGTCGACCTCCGGATAAAAATGCGGTGACGAAGCCACATTGTTCACGATAAGAGACTCTCCTCTCGCGGCGACATATCCGGCAATACCCTGCCCCAGCTTAATCCGGTGACGTTTGAGAATTTCCTCATTGATATTAAAGGCGACGGCGAATTCGAGTTCACCATTTCGTATAAGAAGAATCGAACCGGTTTCGACGTTCATGGTGACTTTGATCATATCAATGGTGTACTGCAGCACCTTGCCGATATCGAAGGTGGATACGGCGAGAAAGCTCCCTATCTGCTTGAGCATGTCCATTTCCTGATTCTTTTTCACGACATCCTGCGACAGGCGGTTTTTTACCATCGCAAGTGCGATGCCGTCAGCCATGCTCTCGATAAAATTCCTTGCAATGTAAAAAAGATCATGATTCCCCGCGCCGAGCACGAGCAATCCCATGAGGCTTCCGTCGGTTTTTAACGGTACGAAGGACCATGATGCACATTGCGTAAAGAGTTCATCTTTAGATGTGCCTTCGTATACTGCACTGTCATCCACGATAAGCGATGCTTCCTGCTGCATCACCTTCCCAATCACCGTCTCCCCCTGGACGAAGGGCATCCCCCTGGTGAGATTGAGGGAGGGAGGTGCAAGCAGATCGAATACGATGAGCTGGCTGGCAAGATTTCTGTCCCTGGCAAGAATTATCGCCGTATCAAAGGGAACAATCCTGCGCATCTCATTGAGAAGCGCGCCGGTAAGTTCGCTTTCCTTGAAGCTCGAGTTGATTATTTTAAAGGAATTTTCAAGAGTTGACAGGCGGTTTGACTCCTGCTCTCTTTCCTTCAAAAGACGGAGGTTTTCATAGGTAAACGCCGCGTTGCTTACCAGCGGTGCGAGGGCTTCAACATCTTCAAGCCTCAGGGGTAATTTGTCATCCTTGCGCGAGATGGTGAGCACCCCGACAATGTCACGGATTGTCTTGATCGGTATGCAGGCAAATGATTTCGTCCCGTAGTGGGACCTGTTTTCTCTCCCGAAGCGCGTATCATTTTCAATATTCTCGATGACGAGCACTGATTTGTTAATCACGGCGTACTTGGCGATACTGTTTGTGAAATTGATTTTGTCGTTCACCTTCACGATGTCGCCGAGTCCTATCGTCGCTTTGACAACGAAATGATCGCGTTCCGGACGCTCGAGAATGAGAATGGAGCCGACATCGGCCCTGGCGAGCTTCAGCGCCCGCTCGAGTGTCACGTAGAGAAGTTCCTCCGTATCAAAGGTGACATAACAGAGGTCACTGAGCTCCTTGAGGATGGATACCTCGGATATCTTTCTCTCAAGCTGGCCGAACGTGTTTTTAAATTCCTCTCCGAACGCCGCAAAGGACTGCGCGATAGTGCGAAGCTCGTCTTCGCTTTGCACGGTCTGCCTTACGCCGTGCCCTGAACTCAGTGTCCCGGTAACTTCATTGGATATGCTGACCACCTTGTCAAATATCCTGCGAAGAAGAATGAGGCCCCCGAGTGATAAAAGCAGGAAGGCGGCAAATATGAGCGGCAGATAATTGTCCTTGAAAACCCCATCGCGAACACCGAAATAAAAGAAACCGAGAACGGGAATCAGGAAAAAAAGTCCGAAGATTATGTTGAGCTTGTAGTGGAGGCTCTTTCCTGAAAGGGAAACTTCCTTTACCAAACGGTCAATTTTCATTCATTACCCCGCCAGAAATCAGGCAACTAAGAGAGCTGTCAGTTATATTCACCGTACAATGCTCTGCATGATTATTTTATTCAAAGTGAACGAACCTGTCCTTCTTAAAGCCGCACACGGGGCATTCTTCCGGCAGAACACCGTCGGACACATATCCGCAGAACGTGCAGACGTAATAGTCGGTCACCCTCTCGCTCATCATATCGTCGAGAGTGCTTTTATACAGCCTGGCATGAAATTCTTCCACATCCCTGCTCTGACTGAAGTGGAGTGAGGCCGCCTTATCGCCCATTTCATTGGCCAGACGAAGCATGGCATCATATGCAATCTCGGCAACTTTCTGTTCCGATTCAAAGCTGTCCTTCACGTTTTCCTCAGTACTCTTGACGTCTTTCAAAACTCTGAGCGCACGCTTCCCGTGAATTTCCTCGGAAAATGATATGACTCGAAAGAGTTTGGCAATCTGGTCGTATCCTTCCTTCTGGGCCTCTTCTGCATAGAGTTTTAATCGCAACGCCGCCTTTGCTTCACCGGTATAGGCGTTATAGAGTGCGTCTCGAATTCTGTCGTCCATTCACAGGTACCCCTTTCATCGGAACTCCCGGTTTTGTCATGTAACCGGCAGGCTGCAGTATAAAATTCCCCTGCATCTACTCTGGTGAAAATTCGGATTTATCGGCACCGCACACGGGACACGTCCAGTTATCGGGGAGTTCCTCAAATGGCGTACCGGCGGGAATGTTTCCATCGGGATCACCCACCTCCGGATCATATACATAACCGCAAATTCCGCACACATACTTTTTCATGTCTCGCTCGTCCTTTCTTGCACGGTATCCGTATACTTCCTCACTCGCAAGGAGCTTTTACGTTACCCGTTCGTTCAGCCTTTTCGCGACATCAACCCCAAGGGCATAGCAGCGTGTAAGAAATTCTCCATCGGGCATGTGTCGCACCTTGACAGCCTCGCAGACAATTTCAACGCCCATCTCCCTCAGAATTGATTCCACCTGTGAGACTGATTCGCCGCTCCAGCCATATGAACCAAAGGCCGCCCCGATGAGATTAACGGGCCGCAACCCTTTTAAATAGGTCAATACATCCGCTACGCTGGGGAAAAGGTTGTTGTTCAGGGTGGGTGCGCCTGTAATCAGCGCTCCCGCATTCAGGATTTCGTATGCCACATCGCTTCGATGATTCACCGCCAATGAAAGGTGCCTGACCGATATTCCCTCGGAGAGCAATCCTTCAGTGATTGCCTGTGCCATGTGCTCGGTACTATGCCACATCGTATCGTATACCACCAATGCTTTTTTGGTCGGCTTCTGTTGTGCCCACCGTGCATAACGGTCAAGTACGCCGTTGATATCGGTTCTCCACACCGGGCCATGATCGGGTGCAATACAGTCAAACCTGTACCCCAGTGTACCCACTCGATCGAGCAGTTTCAGTACCAGTGGGGAGTGCGGCAGAAGTATATTTGCATAATAGGTCGCGCCTTCAAACTCAAGAATGGAAGGGTCTATTTCATCATCAAACCGCTCCGAAGTCGCCAGATGCATCCCGAAGGCATCCTGAGAAAAGAGGAGCCTGTCCTCATGAAGGTATGAAAACATGCTGTCGGGCCAGTGAAGCATCCTTGTCTCAAAAAAGGTGATATGCGCATCACCGAGACGTACCGTCTCTCCGTCCTTCACGACCACAATCTCCCCCTGCACCGGCATGAGGTCCCTGAGCGTCTTCGCCCCCATGCTCGATGCAAATACTTTTTCGGGATGAATCTTCTCCAGAACGCCCGGAAGGGACCCTGAATGGTCCATTTCCGAATGATTTGAAATAATGTAACTGATTTTTGAAGGATCAACGATTGAGGCGATACGGGACCACATCTCATCCATGAACGGCGCCTTTACCGTATCAACCAGCGTCACCTTGTCCGCCATCACAAGATAGGCATTGTAAGTACTTCCCCGCCGTGTGGTGTACCCGTGAAAATCTCTAATATTCCAGTCAATCGCACCGACCCAGTACACATGATCCGTTATTGTTACCGCCTTGAATACGTCTTTCATGGTGTATTCTCCTCGTCAGTGGTGCATCATTCGGTGTTCCGGCACTATGGTCGCCGTTTCCCTCTCCTCCGTGGCGCAGGTACAATACATTTGTAGGCTACTAATGTCAACACTCTGGAAGACAGCGGCAGCGCCTGCAGACCCCTAAGAACCTTTATACTCAACTCAAATCGGAAGGCTGTCACTTTGCAGCAATTCACTTGCAAATATGGCTGCGGAAAGTATAGTACGTTTCTTATTGTCACGTATGCACCGCGGTGTCAGGAAGCCCCATTGAAAACATCAGCCATCATTAAAACCGCCCTGTTTCTTAGTATCATTACCGTCTGGGGAGCGATGATGATATTGCTCATCCATAAAGAAGGCATTATCGGACAGGATAGCCACCGTACCGATATGGAACAACTCATACCTGACGCATCGGGCGGTGATTCGTGGCAAAGTATTTATTTTCGCGACAGATGGATTGGATATGTACGAACCACCGTCACACATGGTACTGAAAGGAATCATATACGGTCTTTTTCGTTCCTCCGGTTCAGGCTTTTCAACGAATTACGGAATATCATAATCACTTCAGACCAGGAACTGGACGCACGTTTCCGTCTTCTCGCCTTTAATGCCGCTGTTTCAGGTGTCACGGATCTCCGATTGAAAGGCACACTAATGGGAAATCAGATGTTAATTGATATCTCCTATGGCGCATCCATGCAGAAAAAAGCAATCGAAGTGCATGACGATTTTTTCATCGACCAGAATATCCTCCATCTTATCCATGGGAAATCCAGGAAAGTTGGCGACTCCTATTCGTTCAGTATATTCAATCCTTTGACACTCACCACGGAAAAGGTTATCGCACGCGTTGTCGCCCGCGAAGGAGACCGGTTACTCATTGAAACCAGTTTCGGAGGGCTGACTGCGAAGACGTGGATTGATTCGAAAGGAGTCGTGGTGCGCGAAGAAATGCAGAACGGCTGGGTACTTATGGTCGACAGCGCGGACAATGTCAGGAACCGGCTTGCCCACCTCGACGGTGAAGCCGTCGATATAGCGAGGGAACTGGCTGTCGTGACATCACGTACAATTGAAAATCCCCGTACCGTCCGCTACCTGAAAATACGGGCCGGAGGTGTCAATATTGATAACTTTGAACTTGAAAACGCACGACAGCACATTCAGGATCGGACAAAGGGGATCGTCGAAATTACCATCACCTGCCCCGGAGAACACACAGGCGTCACACCACCCGGCGGTGAGGGTAACCTCGACAGGTTTCTTCGACCTTCTCATCTGATAGACAGCGCCGACGTTTCCATACGCAAGACCGCCCTTGAAATTGTCGGAGACGAAAAAGATCGCTGGCGGGCATCCCGCAGAATTGGGAAATGGGTATATGAGCATCTTGAAAAGACAATGCTTCCAGATATACCTGTTGCCACGGAGATTCTGAAGAATCGCAGGGGGGACTGCAACGAGCATACCGTCCTTTTTGTGGCACTGGCCAGAGCGGCAGGCATTCCCGCGGATCTTTCAGCCGGACTCGTGTATATGAATGACGGTTTTTATTACCATGCCTGGCCGAAAGTATTCGTCGGCGAATGGATACATATCGATCCCACATTCGGGCAAGACATCGCCGATGCCACCCACTTCGAACTTGTATCGGGAGATATCGCCGCGCAGGCGAAGATCGCCCTCGCCATGGGGAATATCAGTATCGACATCCTTGATGCAGCGTATGAAAATAAAAATAATTTCTGCGGCGATAGTGACTCATCCCCCTAAACGGAACCGGCGTATGAAATTTCACGGCAAGGAGAATCACATTGGTTGAAATCCGTCAGGTGACAAAGAAATTCGGTCTCACGCGGGCGGTGGACAACATGACGCTTACCATTCCCGCGGGAGAATTCTTTTCACTTCTCGGTCCCAACGGGGCGGGGAAGACCACCACGCTCAAGCTGGTGGCGGGCCTTTTAAAACCCACGTCCGGCTCCATTTTCGTCGGCGGTTTTGACATGGCGGAAAAGAACATCGACGCGAAAAGGCTTATCAGTTTCATACCCGATATACCCTATGTATATGACAGGCTCACGGGGAGAGAATTCCTCTATTTCATCGCCGAACTGTACAATCTTGACAGGGCACGCTACCGCACGGAAACGGAAGAACTCCTCTCCCGTTTCTTCATGAACGACTACGGCGATCATCTTATGGAAAGTTATTCTCACGGCATGAAACAGAAAATCATCATTTGCGCCGCTCTCCTGCCGGGACCGCGCCTTATCATAATCGATGAACCCATGGTCGGACTCGATCCGAAAAGTATACGGCTCGTCAAAGACCTGCTGAGGAACCAGGCCGACAATGGAACGACGATTCTCATGTCAACCCATACGCTTTCCCTTGCCGAAGAGATATCGGACCGGATCGGCATCATTCACAAGGGACGCCTCATCGGCAAGGGGAGCGTGAAAGACATTATGAAGGAGTCACGGGAATCGGAGAATCTGGAAGACGTCTTCCTCAGAATGACGGCGGAGGAATAGTACGATGCAGGGTCTCTCGGGTATTGTGCAGTGCCAGTTTTGGATTGCGAAAAATTCTCTTGCTCGCCTGAGAGAAGAACCACGGCTTAAAATCATATTCATCGGCGCCATGGTGACGTTTTTCTGGCTTGGTGCGCTGGCGCTGTTTTACCACGGGTTCAACTTCTTTTACAATTTTCCCATCGTAGGACCCGCGCTCATTGATGAAACAATCTATATCTTTATGGCCGTGCTCTTCTTCATGCTGATGCTGAGCACTATGGTCATATGCTATGTTTCCTACTTCCGTTCGGAAGAAGTGGCCTTTCTCACTTCCAAGCCCGTTGCGACACTCTGGATATTTCACCTGCGTTTCCTTCAGTCGGTGTTCTTCAGCTCCTGGGCCTTTCTGTTTCTGGGAATGCCCTTTATCATTTCCTACGCCCTAATCAAACACGTTTCCTTCCTTTTCTATCTCTATCTGCCTTTGTTTTTCATTGTCTTCGTATTTCTCCCGGCGGCACTTTCATCACTCATCGTCCTGATCATGACGGGAATTTTCAGCAACCGCATCATACGGTATTCCGGTATCGCCCTCGCCTCCGCCGCAACGGGCGCCTATTATTATTATCGAAAGAATGTCGTTCCCCTCATGGACCCCTTGCAGGATGTCACCTATTTTCTCAACGAACTGCTTCATCACATGAGAATCTTCAAACATCCACTTTTCCCTGGATACTGGATGTCAAAGTCCCTCGTCTATGCAAGTGTGGATAATTATGCAGACGGGCTTTTCTATCTGGCCGCGTTTGCAACGACCGCCCTTCTCTTTCTTCTCATCAACGGGATTGTGGCCGAGAAAAGGTATTATGAAACCTGGCTCACGACCAGAGCGGCGCCTCATAGAAAAATGTATCCACCTGAAAGAGGCGCCGTCAATGTAGTTCTGAGAATCTTCTCATGCTTCCCGCGATCAACGGCGGCAATGATAGGGAAGGACATAAAGTTATTTTCGAGGGATTTCACGCAGTGGTCCCAGTTTCTCATATATTTTGGAATCCTCGCCCTCTATATCTTCAATCTGCGGAATCTGCCCATTGCCATCGATAATCCCTACTGGCAGCTGGTGATCACCTTTCTCAACCTTACCGCGACGGCGCTCGCCATGGCAGGATTCACAGTCCGCTTTCTCTTCCCTCTCATCAGCCTCGAGGGAAACAAGATGTGGATACTCGGGCTTGCTCCAATTACCTTCAGAAACCTGATCTTTCAAAAGTTTGTGGTGAATTTCATAGGAATCTTCATGGTGACGGAAATTCTCATGGTGTCAACCACCCTCATGCTCCATACGGGGCTTTCTTTCATGATCGTGTCATGCGGAATCGCCGCACTGGCGAGCCTCGGGCTTGTCGGTCTCTCTCTGGGACTCGGGTCGCTCTATCCCAGTTTCAGGGAGGAAAATCCGGCCAGAATAGTCTCGGGATTCGGAGGTACGCTGAATTTCGTGGTCGCCCTCTGTTACATCTGTCTTCTCATATTCTCCTTTGCCATGCCCTATTTTGCCTATTACATACATCATTCCATATCGGAATCATCATTCCGTATCTTTCGTGCGGGAGCCTGGGCGGTTGCCATCGGCGCGACCTTCTGTGCAGGTATCCTGCCCGTGTTTCTGGGCTGGCGCCACCTGGAAAAAACGGAATTCTGACAAGGGAACGGCCGGCGACCTCTCAGCAACGTCTTCGGTCATGCACTCTCTAACTTATTGATATCCCTTGCACCATCAAGGCATTTTTTTATTGCGCGAGAGGTACTCATACATTATACTCTGCCGGCGCAAATAAATAATCCATTCACAGAGCATACAATGGCATTATTCCAGACAAAGAACAAGAACGAAGGGGTCAAGTCTCAGATTTCCGAACTGGAGCAGAAACTCAAGCTCAGAAAATCCCTGCAGAACATTACGAACAGTATCAACGCCGCACAGAATCTCAAAGAAATTCTCGTCGATCTCCGTGACGAGATTCTTACCCTTTTCGATGCCCACCCGCTTACCATATACGTGGCTGATCGAATCAAGAACGAGATGTTTTCCCTCTTTCTCTCGGGATCGGAACTTACCGAGATACGGCTCCCCATTAACAACAAGAGCATCGCCAGTTTTGCGGCGAACAACAAGCGCGCCGTTAATATCGCCGACGCATACGATATCGATGAGCTGAAGCTTATCGACAAGGAACTTGCCTTTGATTCGAGCTGGGATAAAAAATCAGGGATGAAGACAAAGCAGGTTCTCGCCGTGCCGATACTCTATTCAGGCAATATAATGGGTGTCATACAGATACTGAACAAAAAAGACGGTATAAAATTCTCGAAGGAAGAACTGGCCCTGCTTGAAGAAATCGCTTCTGTGCTGGGTATCGCCTTTTTCAATCATGAACGTATCAAGAAAAAGAAAAAATCACGCTTTGACTATCTCGTGCGGTGCGGCCTGATATCCATGGAGGATCTCGAGGCGGCTTGGGATGTAGCGAAAAACAACCGGGAGACCATTGAAGACCACCTGATGAAGAAGCACCGGATCACCAAGGCGGATATCGGCAAGTCGCTCAAGGAATTTTACGACTGTGAGTTCGTGCAGTTCAACGACAAGACGCCCACACCCTATGAACTGCTCAGGACCCTCAAGGAAGAATACCTGCGCCGGGAACTCTGGGTCCCTCTTGACAGGACGGCAGAAGGGAAGATTCGGATCCTCGTCGATGACCCCAACAACGTGGTGAAGCGGGACATGATAGAAAACCTTCTGAAGACGAGGGATGTCGAGTATAACGTGTCGCTGTATGAAGATATCGTGAGATACATCAACTTCTTTTTCAGAGCCGATGACAGCACCGCATCAATCCACGACATCCTTGGTAAACTCGACGTGGAAGAAGATTCCCGTGAAGAAGAGGAAGGCGTCACCGAATCGGACAGCATCATCATGCAGCTTGTCAACCGCGTCATCAATGACGCATACGGCCGGGGAGCCTCGGACATCCACGTGGAACCGAACGTCATGAAAAAGAACGTGGACGTGCGCTTCCGCATCGACGGTGATCTCATGACCTACCAGACCGTTCCCTACAGTTACCGGTCGGCGGTGGTTTCCAGAATTAAAATCATGTCCAATCTCGATATTACCGAGCGCAGAATGCCTCAGGACGGCAAAATTAAATTCAGGCGGCCGAGAGGTGAGGAAATCGAACTCCGCGTCGCCACCATACCGACGCAGGGCGGTGTAGAAGATGTGGTAATGCGGCTCCTTGCCAAAGGCGAAACGATGCCGCTGGAGGATATGGGGTTATCAAAACGCAATTATGATGAATTGACGGAACTCCTGGAGAAGCCTTACGGCATGGTGCTCGTGGTGGGGCCCACCGGGTCCGGCAAGACGACCACCCTGCATGCAGCCCTTCGGCACATCAACACTCCCGATACCAAGATATGGACTGCCGAGGACCCCGTTGAAATAACCCAGTACGGCCTCCGCCAGGTTCAGGTGAATCCCAAAATCGGATTCGATTTTGCCTCCGCGATGCGCGCATTCCTCAGGGCCGATCCCGACGTCATTATGGTGGGAGAAATGCGGGATTACGAGACTGCAAAAACCGGTGTCGAGGCGTCCCTCACGGGGCATCTGGTGTTCAGCACACTTCATACGAACAGTGCGTCGGAAACAATCGTCCGCCTCCTCGATATGGGCATCGATCCACTGAATTTCGCCGATTCACTTCTGGGAATACTGGCCCAGCGGCTTGTACGGACACTCTGCAAAAACTGCAAGGAGCAGTACACGCCCACCCGCGAGGAATATGATCTGATCGCCAAACATTATGGGCACAAACACTTCGAAGAACTCGGCATCCCTTACGGCAGCGACTTCGTCTTAACGAAACCAAAGGGCTGCGACAAGTGCAATAACACGGGGCACCGTGGGCGCATGGGCATACACGAACTCCTCGTGGCAACCGATGAAATCAAGCGGCTCATCCAGAAAAAAGCGACTGTTGAGGAAATGAGAGATGTATCGATAGAGCAGGGAATGAGAACGCTTCTTCAGGACGGGATTGAAAAAGCCCTTACCGGGCTGACCACTTTTGAACAGGTCAGAAGGGTATGTATCAAATAATCAACGGCAGCCGCTATTTTATGCGGGACCGCCAATCGCCGATTTTCTGAAGCGCCTCAATGGGGGTCATAGTGGTGACATCGGTTGCCTTTATTTCACCGATCACTTTCTCTTCCTCGGAAAGGAAGAGGGGTAGTTGTGCCTGGCGGGCTGCACGCGGGGGCTTTCTTCCCCGTGCAATTTTAGGCATTCCCACTTCATCAAGTTCCCCCGTCTCAAGATTTTTCAGAATTTCCCGCGCCCTTGCAATGATGTCACCGGGAACGCCCGCGAGACGGGCCACCTGGATGCCGTAGCTCCTGTTGCTGCCTCCGGATACTATTTTTCTCAAGAATATGACGGTGTCACCCCACTCCTTGACGGCCACGCAGTAATTCTTTATACCGCTTCTGGTAAGCGCCAGTTCGGTCAACTCGTGATAATGCGTGGCAAACAGTGTCCGTGAACCCATACGCTCCGAATCATGTATGTACTCCGTCACTGCCCACGCAATACTCAGCCCGTCAAACGTACTGGTACCTCTCCCCACCTCGTCGAGAAGAATAAGACTTCGCGGCGTGGCGTTCCTGAGGATGGCGGCAACCTCAATCATCTCGACCATGAACGTACTGTGCCCCTTCGACAGGCTGTCGGCGGCGCCCACGCGCGTGAATACCCTGTCGACGATACCGATTTCCGCTTCATTGGCGGGAACGAATCCCCCCATCTGCGCCATAATGACGATGAGCGCCACCTGACGAATATAGGTTGATTTTCCTGCCATATTCGGCCCTGTAATGATAAGCACACGGTTGCCGTCACCATCAAGGTGAGCGTCATTCGGCACGAATCCGCTGTCGAGATCCATTCGCTCGACCACAGGATGTCTTCCCTCCCGGATGAATATCCTGTCCGCCGTCGTGACTTCGGGACAGCGGTAACCATATCTCTCGGCGACTTCGGCAAGCGATGCCAGACAGTCGATATCGGCGACTGAAGACGCCGTCCTCTGCAACCTCTTTATCTCGCCTGTGATGCCTTCTCTCACCTCAAGGAACAGTTCGTATTCCTTTTTCTTCCGCCGCTCTTCAGCATTCAGGACGGTTGACTCATACTCCTTCAGTTCTTCATTTATGTAGCGTTCCGCATTGACCAGGGTCTGCTTACGGATATAGTCGCCGGGAACGTGTGGAATATTCGATTTCGTCACCTCGATATAGTATCCGAATATGTTGTTGAATCCTACCTTGAGAGAATGAATGCCCGTGCGTTTTCGCTCTTTATCCTCCAGGGAAGCTATCCAGCGCTTCCCGTCGGTGCTCATCGATACAAGGGCATCCAGTTCTTCGTTGAATCCCCGTTTGATGATTGAACCGTCCCTGATGGTGACGGGAGGATCATCCTCGATCGCCCTTCCGATGAGATCAACGACATCCTCCATCGCATCCAGACCGGACACAAGCCGCCGGATGAGCGGTGTACGGCATTCTTGAAGTGCGGCCTTTAGTCCGGGAATGATTGAGAGGGACTCCCGGAGAGATATGAGATCGCGCGCATTGGCGATGCCCATTGCAATCCTGCCTCCCACACGTTCCATGTCATACACCCGTGACAGAAGATTGCGCGCGTCATATCGCAGCTGGTGATGCTCTTTCATTTCCGCGACGGCGGCATGCCGTTCCTTAATTTTTTCAGCGTCGACGAGAGGGTACAGGAGCCAGCGGCGGAGGTGCCGCCCGCCCATCGCCGTCACCGTCTGATCAATGACGTGGATGAGGCTGCCCTGTTTCTTTCCCTCCTGAATGGTGCTGAAGAGTTCAAGGTTCCGACGCGCTGTTTCATCAATGACGAGGAAATTATGTACCGCATACGGGTGTATCTCATTGAGGTGAGACAGCGATTCCTTTTGCGTTTCCCTCACATAACGGATGACCGCGCCGGCCGCACTTGCCATCGCTCTGCTCTGCCGGATATCTCCCAGCGGGCTCCCGTCGGTTCCTGTCCATCCATCGAGATACGCCGTCGAAGAGTCGGGCTCAAAGTAACCGGAAGACAGGTAGTTGATCAGACAGCCGTTGAGAAAAGAAGACAGCATCTTCATGAATGGACTGTCGCGAAGCTCATCGCATACGATAATTTCCCTGAAATCGTGTCCCGCGACCTCGTTACACAGCATTTCCCTGTCGTCGCAGCGGGTCACCCAGAATTCCCCCGTGGAAATGTCGATAAACGCCAATCCGTATTCGTTATCAACGCCGGAAAGGCCGGCAAGAAAATTATTTTCCTTGGCAATGAGATTGTCCGGCTCTACGACGAGGCCGGGCGTCACAACGCGGACTACTTCCCTCCTGACGATTCCTTTCGCCAGTTTCGGATCTTCAACCTGCTCGCAGACGGCGACTTTGAACCCGCTGTCGATCAGACGGGAGATGTAGGCTGACGCCGCATGATAGGGCACGCCACAGAGCGGAATGCCTTCCTGTTTGTCCCTGCTTCGCGATGTCAACGCGATTTCAAGAATCTTCGACGCCACCACGGCATCCTCAAAAAACATCTCGTAGAAATCGCCCATCCTGAAAAAAAGTATGCAGTCCTTATACTGCTCCTTGATTTCCAGGTATTGTCTCATCGCGGGAGTAAGATTCATTATTCCCACCTGTCATTTCCGTCTTTTCTGAGGTCGATGACGCCGCGGTCCCGTTTGCCCGGGTGTCCTCCACGGCTGCGCACACCGTTACGTATCAATGCGGAAAGAATCCAGTTTACAACACTGACCACGAGTGCACCGAGCACCGCAGCCCAGAATCCCGTCACCTCGAAACCCGGGATGACCCCCGATACCATCATCAGAAGAAGCGCGTTGATGACGAATGTAAAGAGACCGAACGTGAGCACATTGATGGGGAGGGTGAGAATAAGAAGAATGGGACGAAACACCGCATTGAGAAGCCCCAGAAACGCGGCCGCGAAGAGGGCCGTAGCGAAATCCTTCACATGGATACCTTCAATTACATAGGAAGATACCACGACGGCCACCGTAAGTATAACCCAGCGAATAATGATTCCCATCAGGAGACCTCCGTCACATCATGTAACCGGACATTTCACCAGCCAGGAGTATGTAGCGCTTCGTTCGAGGAATTTCAAGCCCCAATCGCGAACTGCACGCGAGTTGCCTGCATAAGTGCCATAAAAGCATGATGACATTGAATTTGCAAGGCTGCGGTACTGCTTCCGCTACTGTATGATGAGCCACCGGTACTCCCGTGCATGATCGAGAAATTCAAGAATGATCTGCTGCTCTTCCGTCGCACACGCACCCGCCAGAAATACAAATCTCATCGCGGAACTTTTCCTGATGCCGACTAGATCAAGAAGGGCGCCGGTCTTCACTTCCCTTCCCCAGTACCTCGCCACATCCATGAGATGGGAAAAACGAATCGTATATTCCGAGTGCCCTTTCAATCTGATTTCACGGGGGAAAGGATTTTCATCGAGTCCCCGCGCGAGGTAGGGCATTTCTGCGGGAATGAGATAATCGCTCGCATGTTCCGCAATGAAGGCGGGGATTTGCCTCCTGCATATTTCCTCGATGAGAAGAATCGCCCCCATGTTGAAGTTGAAGCTGCCCTCCTTCGGAATCTCAAAACCATAGCGATCCACCAGCGACGACACCGGCGGAGGAAGGCTGCGTGCATCAAGTGCCGTCAGCGTGTCGAGGTCTCCTATCATCTCGTTCAGAATTATCAGATCGACCCCGGATACCGCAGGGAGGAGATTGGCGATATCCCCGTTTACATAGAGTATTTCTGCTGCCCTGTCGCTGAGAAGCCTTCTCTGTACATGAAGCAGATACAGGGAAAGATCAATCATCATGACATGGTGTATCAGAGATCCGAATGAATCAAGGAGCCCTCTCATGAGACTCCCGTATCCGCCCCCCGCTTCACAGAGATGACATCCCGCGTGCATCGCCCCGCATTCGAAAAGCTTTTTCCCGATAAGTTCCCCGTAGGGTATGGGATTCTCGAGTACCGTCATGTAGGGAGATTCCGTTGAAGCCAGTGATTCGCAGACGGTAAATTCCGTCAGAAGATCGATTGGCCCTCGCCGATAGTATGTCCCCGTGCTGTTCTCACCACTCATAAGATTTCCCATACCCGCGAGTTCCAAAGCGGGGATGAGGTTTATTAGCAAATTATGATATGATGCATCAAGTACCATGAAGCATAATGTGCCGGCACATACGCAAGAAACCTGTCTCAGGTGCGCCACCTGCTGCCTTGCCCACATGATCGCTTACGTGACCGATGATGATCTCGCACGATGGCACGCCGAACAGCGTGCCGACATCCTTTCCATACTCGAACACAGCGCCCCGGTCTGGGCGGGGGACCGGCTTGTCGCTTCATCGGATGGACGACATCTTTCTTTTTGCCCCTTTTTGATGCATGACGGCAGGCGTGGTCACTGCACGATATACGAGACGAGGCCGAAGGCATGCAGACATTACGAGCCCGGTTCGTCGGAGATATGCCCTCTCCACCACCGACGGCACGGTCTTTCACCCTCTCATTTATACGGTTGCAAAGGCCGCGGGACTCCGTTAGAAAGTGCGGGGCATCCGGTGACATCTCCCGGGATGCCGGAGGCGGGAATACCAATGCACACCACCGATATCAGGCATATGACCCCATCCGAGCTGGTATGTTTCCTTGCAGGACTCGGTAAGGAAACATACCGCGCCGGCCAGATTACACGATGGATGTACCAGCGCGGCGTTCGAACCTTTGATGGGATGACGAATCTCTCGAAGCACTTCAGGGAGGAACTCGCCTCCGTCGCACACATCGGTGTGCTCCGCATCGACAGGATACTCGAATCGAAGGACGGCACGAAAAAAATTCTCTTTATTCTCGAAGACGGTCTCGCTGTTGAGAGCGTTCTCATTCGAGAGCGGAACCACTGGACGCTGTGCGTGTCAACCCAGGCGGGGTGCGGTATGGGATGCGCCTTCTGCCTCACGGGCGCCTTCGGATTCAAGAGGAATCTCCTGCCCGGTGAAATCGTCGATCAGATTGCCATGCTGAAATTCTCTATTCCTGAAGGCAGTGATATACTCAATATAGTGATGATGGGCATGGGTGAACCACTTGCCAATTATGAAAATACCCTGAAGGCCGTTGCAATCATCACGGGCGACACATGCCTGGGTTTCTCGAAACGCAGAATAACCGTCTCTACCTGCGGAATAGTCCCCATGATCGGGCGCCTCTCAAAAGATACGGAGGTAAACCTTGCCGTTTCTCTCAACGCCGCCGACAACACGACGAGAAGCATGCTTGTGCCCGTCAACAGGACCTACCCGCTGGAAATGCTTATCGATGCCTGCCGGGATTACCGGATGCCCCGGAGAAGAAGAATCACCTTCGAATATGTACTGATTGACGGTGTCAACGACAGTGAGTACGATGCACGGAAGCTCTCGGCCCTGGTAGCCGGTGTGAACTGCAAGTTCAATCTCATTCCGTTCAATGAATTTCAGGATTCATCCTTCAAAACGCCTCCAGGGGAACGTGTACAGTCGTTCAGACGGGTGCTCGTCTCACACCACTTCACCGCAGTGGTGCGGATGAGCAAAGGAGGTGACATCATGGCGGCATGCGGTCAACTGAGCGGCCAGCTGGAAGATCACACCGCGAAGACCATAACATGACACAATTCCCGCCTTGTGCACACAATGATGACTCCGCTGACCTGTCCGCACCACCCGACGAAAGGCGGAATCTTTTCAACAGAAAAACATTCGATCGAGTTGATGAATTCGAACCATCCGGCCATACAGTGATTGACACATCACCGGCGGGAGAAGAAGCGGTGCGGAAGGTGCTCCGTCGCGCGGGGCGCATGGACGGCTGAACAGAGCGGCGCTCCCGTCCTTTCAGTCCGCCCCTTTCTTTTCTTCTTTGGCAAGCAGACGACGGGTTTCGTGAATGTAGTAGCTCACCTTATAATCGAGCCCGAGATTTGAGTAATCCCTGGCAATAACCTCGAACCGTGAGAGTGCTGCCCGGTAGTTTTCCCTGTTGAAATAGAACTCGCCGACGTAGAACTCATGTTCGCCCAAGCGTTTCCTGCAGTCCCTCAGTTTCTGCTCCGCCGTGAAGGAATAGGCGCTGGTGGGATACCGGGCAATCACCTTTTCAAAGGATTCCTTTGCCAGCCTCGTTTCAGTCTGATCCCTGTCGACATCGAGCATCTGGCTGAAGTGACACATGCCGATCTGATACATTACGTAAGGCAGGTTTTCATTGGTGGGATGGAAGTCGATAAATTCGCGATACACCGCCTCGGCGGAGATATAATCCTCATCATGATAATACGAATCAGCGATACCGAGTTCGGCGGAGATCGCATATGTGCTTAAAGGATACTCCTCTTTCAATCGCTGAAACGATTCAATCGCTTCTTTATAATTTTTCTCCTGATAATCTTTGTGTCCTTTTTCATACAGGCTCTCCGGCGTTTCGCGTTCCGGGGGCACGGTCGTCCACAGGAAGCACCCGGCGCAGAGAACCGCCATCATGATCGTCGCTGCTATACGGAGATATCTTGCCATTGACTTATATTACAGGGCTTTCTTCAAGAATGCTTCCAGACGGTCCTTGGAGGCGAGCCCGACAAGCGTATCTTCGAGCTTGCCGTTCTTGAAAAGCAGGAGTGTCGGAATGCCGCGTATGCCGTAATGAGCCGCAGAAGCGGGATTTTCATCCACATTGATCTTGGCAACCCGGGCCTTCTCTTTGTAATCATGCGCAATTTCATCCACCAGCGGGCTCATGGCAAGGCACGGGCCGCACCAGGGAGCCCAGAAATCAACCAGCGTCGGTTTATCCGATTTAATCACGGCTTCTTCGAAGCTGGAGTCCGTCACATGAATCACATGCTCCTCTTTCGGCATATACTTCATCTCCTTTGTGTTCGTCTTGAACAGGTGAGCGGTATTATTTCACATACTTTCAATTTCTGTCAACACCATTCATGATGATTTCTTTACAGAAGCGCCTGTTTCTGTTACGTTCACACACGAATAACCGCCCCGCAGAGAGGGACCATATGGGCACCACCGGAATCATCGGCGGAACAGTCTTTCTGGGGAACCGCCTGCTTGATTCACTCGAGGAGAAAGTCACTCAGACGGAATTCGGCAGTGCCCGTGTGCTTGTCTCCGGCGATTTTATTTATATTCCGCGACACGGTGTGTCACGCGAGCGGCATATTCTCCCTCATTGCATAAATCACCAGGCAAATATCAGAGCGCTGAAAGACCTAGGCGTCAGCGAAATACTGGGAATATGCTCGACGGGCTCACTCAGGAAAGATATTCCGCCCGGATCGCTTGTGATCGCCGATGATTTCATCTGCATGATTCCCGGTCTCACCACGGTCACGGAAAATCCCCTTCATATCGCGCCCGTGCTTGATGAAGGACTCAGGCAGCATCTCATCACCACCGCTTTGCGATGCCGCGTTCCCGTGAGAGAACGGGGAGTCTACTGGCAGACACAGGGACCGCGGTTTGAAACAAGAGCGGAAATACGAATGATGGCACAGTTCGCCGACATTGTGGGAATGACTATGGCGAGTGAGGCCATCATCGCGGGGGAGATGAATATCCCCTATGCCGCCGTCTGTTCCGTCGATAACTACGGCCACGGAATCGGTGACGGTACGCTCACTGTGGATGAAATTGTGGAGGGGTCACGGAAAAGCGCCGATGCCGTGCTCGCAATTGTCACAGCATATGTGTCAGGGCGTTGATCCGATAAAACCATCGAGGGAAAAATCATCTTTTCAGGGTACGATGCGCGAGGGTACCACACTTTACAAGGGAGGGGCGTATGAAGGTTATCGCATTGGGTGGAGCCGGTGCCATGGGACGGCTGGCGGTACGCGACCTGTCATCCAGAGAAATCGTGACCGAAATCACCATCGCTGACTATAATCTTGATGAAGCGGCTAATCTGGCGCGCCTCCTCGGTAAAAAGTGCCGTGCCGTGAAGGTGGACGCGAACGACCATTCAGGAATGGTCGCGGCACTACGAAACCATGACGCCGCACTGGGTGCCATCGGACCCTTTTATAAATACGAGGCAAAGGTGGCTCGTGCCTGTATCGACGCCGGCGTCCACTACGTGAGTATCTGCGATGACTACGATGCCGCCGAGGCGGCACTCCAGCTCGACGCACACGCAAAGGAAAAAGGCCTCACCATGATCACGGGCGTCGGCTGGACTCCCGGCGTCACGAATATTCTCGCAAAAAAAGCCTCCCGCGAGCTCGACGCAGTGGAAGGGATTGCGGTGTGCTGGGGCTGTCACGCCTCCGATACGGTGGGAAAAGCCGTAACGCTGCACACACTCCATATTTTCGCAGGCAAAGTACCTTCCTTCCAGTCCGGGCAGAGCCTGCGTGTTCCCGCCGGGTCAGGGCATGAAATCGTCCGCTTTCCCCAACCCGTGGGTGATGTGCATGTCTATCATCTCGGCCACCCCGAGCCCGTTACCATACCCCGCTACATAAAAACGCACACCGTTACACTGAAGGGCGGGCTGAAGGAACATTATTTCAACATACTGGGGAAAACGCTTTCTTTTCTGGGCATTCTCAGCACGAATATGGGCAAGGATATCATAGGCGGCATAGTAAATTCCCTTCTTCCCCTGTTCGAAAAACTCGACAGACCACCGGAAACAGCATCGGCGTGCCGCGTTGATGTCACGGGAACGGCGAGCGGCCGCAAAACCCTCATCACCTACGGCGCCGTCGCCCACATGGACCTTCTCACCGGACTGCCGGCATCGATCGCATTGCAGATGATTCTTGAAAATAAGATAAAAGAAACGGGGGTGATGGGTCCTGAAGCCTGTCTTGACCCGGGTGAATTTCTGCAGCGTCTCGCAAAAGGCGGCATACGCTTCTATAAGGGAGCCGCGATGAGTGAGCCGCTCTCTGTATAGAGGATGCACCGGCACGCATGCCGCTGCCGCTTTCTTAAAACGAGCCGAGCTGGCACCGGGATATCCTGATGCCGAGCGTCTCACAGGCTGCAGCGATATCCATCCTGGAAACAGCGGATTCTTCCGCCAGGTCCCAGGCGGAGCGGCAGGGCAGCCTGCCCTCCACAAGGGACTTCATGATGGCGTCGTGTAATGCCGGCGGGACATTTTCCGCGGCCTTTACTTTCTTCTTCCCTTTTCCGTAACCGAAGAGCCCGAGCTGGCATTGATCGATCTGCGCTTCGAGAAGG
>JAPLJO010000112.1 GCA_026388515.1 Deltaproteobacteria bacterium
CATTCGGCAAAGAGCGGATAATAGCGCCGGTCGGTGGTAGGTAGATTCCATAACCATTGAACTATGCGAAGGGCGCGAAATCCAAGTTCGTTTACACATCGCCTTAACTCACGAACCGCCTCCATCGGTTTGAAGAGATCAACAGCGGCAACGCCGATGAGACGGTCGGGATATTGTTTTACGAATGCCGCTACCTTGTCGTTTGAAATCAATGGTCCCTGCGGCCCCCACCATGCGCATGTCAAACCCTTTTTAACTCCCGCCTTGTCCATGACATCAATCGTGAATTCCAGGGGGATTTCTTCCATCAATGTATCAGCTCCCGTCCAGCGGCGCAGCGAGTCGAACATCGGCTGGTTGATGAATCGCAGGGTCGGGTGCTGCATCCACACATCGATAATTCCGGCGTTCTTCATGATGGTATCTCCCTGGATGATTTTCTTTTTTCTGAGACGGCAATAAGCAGCACCGCACACATGATAAGCAGGGCGACGGGTATCCCCATGAAGAGAAACACGGAGCCAAGCCCCCATGCCTCTTTTATCCATCCCGCACAATAAACGGCAAAGGATCCCACGCCGAAGACGAGGATGAATTTTATCCCGTACCCGGTGCTTCGCCACCTGCCGGGTGTGTACACGGCGACAAGGCTGTTTTCTATGGGCTGCATCCCGAGGGCGAAAAAGACATACATCGCCGCCGCCGCAACCAGCAGGTAATTGCCGGTGATGCCCATGAGCAGCACGAAGGGAAGACTGAGGGCGTGGAATGCAAGGTACGCCCAGCGCAGGTCCCGGCGGTCCGCCACCCTGCCGCCGATGTACTGGCCCACGGCGCTCACCATGTAGATTGACGAGGCGAGCAGTGTCGCGGCCATGGTCTTTGCCCCCTCGATGTTTTCAAAGTGAAATCGCTGGAACAGTTCCCAGAGAAACCCGGCCTTGAACTCAAAGGCGGCGGGGAGGATGACGCTCACCGCCCGGTAGGCGAATCCCGCGAACGTCATGGCGAAACAGAGAATGAGGAAGTTCCACTTCCGCGAGGTGTTTCCCTCCTCCGCGGGTGCGTCGTGATGGTGGGGGTGCGGTGTTTCATCGATGGGGATCAGCATCATCGCCGTGCCCCACAGTATGCAGAGTATGCCGACGAAGAGATACGCGGCCTCCCAGCCGAAGAGCCAGTTCAGTATGCCCGCCGTGAAGGGCGCGCACACGAACCCGAGGTTCCCGGCGACGCCGTTGATGCCGAGCGCCATGCCCCGGTTCTTCATGGAGAGTGAAATGAGCCCCATCCCCGCCGGGTGATAGATGGAGGCGAAGAATCCGATCATGGCGAGCGAGACGGTGAGCGAGGTCTTCGTGGCGGCAAAGGAGGTCAGGAGGGCGCTTGCTCCCGTACCCAGAAAAAAGATGATGAGGCTTTTCCTGTTTCCGAAACGGTCGGATACCATGCCCCAGGGAAGCGCCGCGATGCCGTAGAGAAAATACATAAAGAAACTCACTTGCAGGACCTCTTCCAAGCTCATCTTCAGAGACAGCATGAGCGGAACGGCGAGTGCCGGGAAGAGAAGTTCGTAAAAGTGGGTAAAAAAGTGTGCGGCGCAGGTGAAGGTTATGATCTTTCGCTCGTTATTCATGGATGTGCATACTCGTCGCTCGTCATATTCCTGCGGGCATTTTTCCCGAAGCGGGTAGTGGCGATGCTATGCATGGGACGTTTGAAAATAGCAAGCTCTTCTTTCACTCGGGAAGCCGGTAGCGGAACTGGGCGATGATGTTGAGTTTCGCGAGGTTGAACTGCCGGGGGAGCGGGGGGTACGGTGATGCGCCGCGCACCGTCCGGATTGATTCCTCATCGAGGGTGCGGGAGCCCGACGACACGGCGACCATGGGATTGGCGACATCCCCGCGGGCGTTTATGGAAAAGGTGAGCACCGTGGTTCCCGATTCACGATGCACGTAGGCCTGGTAGGGAAATTTCCAGCGCGATTCGATTTTATCCCTTATCGAGGAAAGATACGGGGTATAGCGGGAATTGCGGCTGTCGAGGTTTACCGTATCCTCCGAAGCCTGCGGACGGAAGGCGCCGGCGCCTTGTTTTGGTTTTTTTGCGGTAGCCTGCCGCTCTTCCCTGTCCGACGGTTTTACCTGCGGCGCATCCGGTGGTACCGCGGCATCCGACAGCGCCGGGATACTTTCAAAGTCTCCCAGTTCCACGTCGAAGACAAGCTCTCCCCCCGGCGGTGTAATGAAACCATAGTGCCCCATGCACATGAGCGCGGCGATATGACCGGCGAGGGAGAGCAGCACGGCGGCGGTGAAAAGTCTTTTCGGCATCATGGTGCGGGTATCATAGCCGATAGCGGGTAACGAATCAAGAATGCCCGGCGGTGAGCGTGCTTGACAAACAGGGCAAAATCGATTTGAGTAGAGGCATGCCCTGCACGGGAGTGACGGTTCGGGCAGTGACGGTGAAAAGGGGGTGCGCATTTCACGTGTGCAAACGGTATGAAACGGAAGACGAGGATTTCATGGGGCTCGCCCTCGAGGAGGCCGAGCGTGCCCGTGAACGAGGCGAGGTCCCTATCGGTGCGGTTATCACGCTTGGAGGGGAAATACTCGCGAGAGCGCATAACAGCCCCCTCGGGATGAACGATCCCTCGGCGCACGCGGAAATTCTCGCCATCAGGAAGGCGGCGTCACGTACGAATAACTATCGTCTCATGGGGACCACGCTCTATGTGACCATCGAGCCCTGCGTCATGTGTGCCGGCGCCATACTTCATGCCCGGATAGCGCGCGTCGTCTACGGCGCGACGGACCCGAAAGGCGGCGCGGTGATTTCCGTCTATCCCGTGCTCACCGAGGGAAAACTCAACCACCAGGTTGAGGTGAAAGGCGGCGTTCTGGCGCGCGAATGCGGGGAAATTTTGAGTAGATTTTTTCACGAAAAGAGGGTACATTCGCCCACCTGATTTTCGGGAGACAGGCGAAACGATGGACATGGTTTCCTGTCCCGGACGTGGTTTTCACTATACGCGGAGGGGTACCGAAGTGGTCATAACGGGGTCGACTCGAAATCGACTTGAGGGCCACAAGCTCTCACGTGGGTTCGAATCCCACCCTCTCCGCCATTTTTATTAATCAAATCTGATAATCCTGCGAGGAAGTTCCTTTAACCTGGCTTTAACTTTCTTTAACCTTTCAATAGTCAATATCAATTCAGATATCTGCCTATTCTGTCATTATGAAGATAACAGGACATTCAACGAGGGAGATGTTCGAGAGGTATAATACGATTGATGCAGACGACAAAAGGGACGCAGTAAAACAGATGGAACAGTATATCAAAGAAAAAAATAATGAATTGACAAATAGAACAAAGGGTGGTTCTCTGAGGCTGATTAAAGGGGGATTGTGAAACTGTTAGGATTCTTGACAGTTTTGATAATAACAAATACACAACAATATCAATAGATTGATTACTCTTTCACCTTAATATTCCTCGTGGGGGTGTTGCTGTATATACATCGAAATGAAGTCTTGAGGGCTACGATTCATCTTCGTCAGGGGGGGCACATGACGACCAAATACATCCATTCATGCTCCTGATTGTTGTCGAGGTCAGGGGCGTCAGCAAAAAAAATCTATCACTGCTTATTGCATATTTCAGCACTATCCTTTACCGATAAGGTGAAGGTGTTGTCATTTTACAATATAACAAGGAGGTGATTGAGGATTTCAGAAACAGGAAAAGGACTGAAGCACGTTACGAAATCACATCATATGTAAAAAAGGAGGACCGTTATGAGAGCGTTTCATGCGATTCAGAAGAAGGGATTTACTGTGGTTGTCATGCTTATTATCTTTGGCGTATTCATGGTAATGCAGCCGGTAACTGCTCAGGCAGGCAAAGGAGGCACCCCCGAAGAACTTCAAAAGCAAATAGATGAGCTTAAGGCTCAAGTGGCTACGCTGACGGCAGCACTTGACGCAGAGCGGGCGGCGAGAGAGGCACAAGATACGTATCTCCTTGGAGAGATCGATGCCGTCACAGTTCCCCAGAGTCTGTTGGACCTTGCTCCATACGTCAGCGTGAATCCCGATGCAATGAATGAAATCAATGGGCCTAATGTAGTCTTTTCTGGTGTGAATGTTCATATACAGAGTGGGGCTGGTTATACATGGGATTACTCGCATGGACCACTCACCGGTCTGGGAAACTTGATTATGGGTTATAATGAACTGCGTGGTACAGGGTATGGAGACAACCGTAGTGGTTCGCATAATATCGTGTTGGGTGTATATAATAACTTTTCTTCATATGGTGGGCTGGTGGGTGGCAATTGGAATACTATTTCAGGTAAGACGTCATCAGTCCTCACCGGTAATGAGAATGCCGCTAGCGGTGAGTGCTCCATTGTCTTCGGCGGTGAGCAAAATACTGCCAGTGCTTATGCCTCTATAGCAATCGTCCTAAGTAAGTGGACATAGTTCTTTTATCTTTTTAGGTTTCCAGCGTTGCGATCTTTTGAAAACGGCATGATCGAGGTCGGCGATCGTTTCGAAATAGACATTGGTCGTTTCCTCGTATCTCATGGCG
>JAPLJO010000163.1 GCA_026388515.1 Deltaproteobacteria bacterium
ATCGAGTCCGGCTTCATGGCGATCTGGGCAAGGAGTTTGATCTTGTCGACGAGGTTTTTGTTATATCTGAACACGACCCCCTTGGGAAGACCTGTGGTGCCGGAGGTGTACATGATCAGCAGCAGGGAATCCGGGCTGAAAGTGACATCGGGTTTCGCTGCGGACACGCTGCCCCTGTATGCATCCCGCAAGTCCAGCATCCCTTTCGGCACAATGTAATCATCCGGGGCCTCGAGCGTGTTTACGATGACATGCGCTATCTTCGGCGTCTCGCTCTCGACAGTTTCAAAGAGATCTACCAGATCATGATCTACGATCAGATATTTCGCGTCGCTGTTATCGATGATAAATGCGAGGCCTTCCCCGCGAAGCCCTGTATTGACGGGATTTATGTACATCCCGATCTTCTGGATCCCGAAAAAGACATCGAGAAACTGTGGTGAGTTGCCCATGAGCGTTGCAACCCCCTCACCCGGTCGTGCACCGATCCCGAGGAGATAATTCGCGAGCCGGTTCGCATTCCTGTCCATTTCCCCGTAAGATATAGAGCGGTCCTCATATACAAGGTAAAGAAACGGCCTGTCTCCAATCAATTCCGCCTGTCTTTCCAGTTCAGTAGCCCAGTTCGATGTGTCCTGCGCCATTATGTTCACCTTTCTTTTGTTGATCTTTGCATAGGTAAAGTTCGTACGCACCATCCTCTGGAGAGGACTGGTCATGAGTATTTGTGCCGGGTCAGGCAGCCGCCACACGCGGCATTAAAGTCGGGGAGGGCTGTTTTCCCCCTGATCGATGGTCTTGTAAAATCCTTTAAAACGATACGGCTTCTTCATGGTTATCGCTCCCACACTGCAGATTGCCACACAGTCGCCGCAGAACGCGCATCCATTTTCCGGCGCTTTTTTCATCCGCGGTTTCTTGTCCACAATGTCTAGCGCATTTGCCGCACAGGCTCCCGCACAGAGGCCGCACCCGCTGCACTTTTCCAGGTCAATCTCCACGATGCCGAACTCCGTCTGTTCGGGGTCGTTATAGGAGGGTATACGAAACCTGTCTAAAAACCCAAACCTGCTCTTCGAAGAATTTCCTCCGAGCGTGACTGTTTGTAAGGTTCCGTTTTCGAACCAGTCAACAGCACGTGTCTGCCGGGTTACCATTCCATCCGGATTGCCCCGTGTCCAGCCGATTGCGAGGCTGTTTGCAAACTTATACGGGTATGATATGCCGAGGCGTTTTTTCCATTTCGGGTGCATATCAAGAGCTATTTTCGCAAAGCCTACCCAGCATGTCCCCAGCCCCATGCTGTGGGCTGCAAGCACCATGTTCTGCCCTGCTATCCCGCAATCGAGATCAGGGTTGCCCGCCCCGCGGATGTCCTTCAGAATGATGATGACGGTGGGGGCCCCGTGCCAGAGATCCAGCTTCCCATCGGCCATGAGGGGAATAGCCATAAATGGCATGGGATGCAGGTCGTTGTACCTGAACCTGGTTATGAACTTGATGAGTGGTCGCAGCCATCCGTAGCCTTTCCTCCGGTAGTCGGTCATTGCGCTGAAAATCCGGCAGGAAGCAACAACGGTATCCGTTATACCATTCATCATGTCAGGGTCCCGCAGCACGATGAACCTCCATGGCTGATAGTTCCCTGCCGAAGGGGCAAAGCGCCCCGCTTCGAGGATCCTTTTTACCATGAACTCGGGAACCTGTTCTTTTTTGAACTGGCGCACGCTCCTGCGGCTCAGGATAACCTTTTCCGTCTCCGTGAATTCTTTCTTCAGCCTATCCAGAGATTCCATTCCATTCTTTTCACTCATCTCCACCTCCCCGCATAATCATTTTCAAATCCCTTCAAGAATATGAATGGCCATGGCGGCCTCGCCCCGGCCGAGAAAACCTCCGCCGTTCTCGGCCATGGCAATCCGTGCCCCCTGAACCTGCCGGGGGCCTGCTTCAGCATAAAGCTGCGATGCCAGTTCGAAAATCTGTGCAAGCCCTGATGCACCGACGGGATGGCCCCGGGCGATCAGTCCTCCGCTGGGATTGACAGGGATTTTCCCCCCGATGGCGGTCGCCCCGCTCTCAGCAAAAGGCCCCCCTTCTCCCCTCGGGCAAAACCCCATCTGCTCCGTCTGATACAATTCCCCGAAGGCCGTTGCATCGTGGAGCTCGACCACGTCGATGTCCTCCGGACCGAGACCGGCCATCCCGTAGGCGGCCTTCGATGCCCTCGCGCAGATGTCGCTCTCGCCTTCCCTCGTACCGGACCTGAGCACGGATGCGCGGATGCGTATGCCTCTGCCCGGTCCCCGCTTTCTGAGGAACCTTTCACTGCAGAGCACTGCCGCTGCAGCGCCGTCCCCGACGGGTGCACACATGGCCCGGGTCAGGGGATAGGAAACCTCCCTGTCCGAGAGAACCTCTTCCACGGTCATGGGGAAGTTATACTGGGCAAAGGGATTGTGTACGGAGTTGTTGTGGGCCTTTGCGGCTATACAGGCAAGCTGCCGCTGGGTGGTTCCGTGCTGCTGCATGTGTATCCTGGCGCCTATGGAGTAAAGGTCCATGAAGGCCGAGTGACCACCGGGTTTTTCCCGCGGGAGTTCCAGGCCTTTCTCCTTCGCCTCCTTCTCCCTGCGCAGCTTCTCCTCTTCCTGGAATTTTGCCATAAAGGCCGGGAGCTCTTCGACATCCGAGCCTGACATGAAGAACATCATGGTCTTGGCGCGGTCGTTGTCGTACATCTTCTCAGCGCCGATGGCCAGCACGCAGTCGTAGATGCCTGCCTTGACCGCTGCCCATGCTGAGTGGAGGGCCGTGGAACCGCAGGCACACGCGTTTTCCACATTGACGATTCCGATGCCTTCGATCCCGTTGGCGGACAGGGCGACCTGTCCCCGGACAGCGTGCTGAAAGGAGTGGTATCCCCAGCCTGAATTCGAAAACCATGCCGCTTCCATATCCCGGCGCTCGAGCCCGCAGTCCTTGAGCACCAACTCCAGGACCTCGCCGGTCAGCACCTTGATTCCTTTCTCAAGGTGTTTCCCGAACCTGGTCATCGCCGTTCCTATGATGTATACGTCTTCTGTCATACGTTCATATCCTTTCTTCATCTCTTTTAATTTTTTTGATTATCGCATGGAGTTTATCTGATCAATGAGATCCATCTTTCTCAGTGGAGCCATACCGAGAAGCGCCTTGTTCTGCGCGGCATCACGGAACCTCTTTTCCTGGCCGTAGTCTTTCATGTACCCATATCCACCGAGAATCTGAATACCGTCAGTGGTCACAAGGCAGGCAACATTCTGAACATGGAGTGCGGTGGTCTTCGCACAGACGTCCCACCCTGCCACTTTCTTTTCGATGGCATTGCAGGCCTCACTTACCGCCATTTCAGCGATGTTCATCTGTATCGCCATGTCTGCCAGGATCATTTTCATCTCCGACCAGTTGATGATAGGCCATCCACCCTGCTCTCTCTCGTTGCTGTACGTCAGGGCATAGTCGAAGGATCCTTTCATGATGCCGAGAGAGACGGCTGCCGCGGCAACATACATCATGTTTGCGGTTTCCTCGAAGAAGGCTGGCCCCTTGCCTTCCTGTCCAACCAGTCTGGCTTCGGCACCATTGAGGGTGATATCGGCGACGGGACAGGCATGAACTCCGAGACTGAAGAGGGATTCGCCCTTTTTCACCTTCGGGGATCGCAGATCTACAAGGAACAGAGAATACCCGTCCTGACCCGTTATCCTTGCCGGGATCAGCGCCTGTGATGCAATAGGGGCGAGGACCACGTAATCAATCGAACCTGACAGGGAATATCCCATATCCCCTTTCGTCGCGAAAGGCAGATTCTTGTGCTCCTCCGGATTACTGTAGGAAGGAAATGAGATAAGTATATCCTTAGGGTTATTCGATACTGTGACCTGACGGAGCAGATCGACTGCCCCTGCCTTGAGGAGAATCTCCTGAGCGAGGGTGTTGGTGAATATGATTGCCGCCAGACTGGCGTCTGTACGGCAAATGCATTCAAGGATTACGCAAAGGGCACGCACTCCTTGTCCGATGCCACCCATATCTTCGGGCAGCGTTATACCGAGGAAACCGAGCTCATGGGCTTTGGCCAACACCGTATCGTCAAAGAGGCCGAAGGGATACCTGTCGCTCTCTTCCCTTCGGTGGGCCAATTCTTTGCTTGCAAAATTGTGAGCGAGGTCCTGAAAGGACTTCATATCGTCATGCAGTAAAGAAGTAATCATAGTGCACCCCCTTTCACTGTTCAAAAACCCGTGTCTGCGGATAGACCGGGGCGATGAGACCCTTGAACGAAGCAATTCTGTTTATCTGGTTCGAGCCTTCGTAAATCTGCAGCAGTTTGGCATCGCGCAGGCGCTTTTCCATCCCTCTGTCATGGCGCAAGCCTGCCTGTCCCATGAGGTCCATGGCAAGCTGGCAGTTCCTGACGCCGATGTCCGTGCCTGCAAACTTTGCAAGCGACGACAATCCCGAGGTGCAGTCAACATCTTCCGTCTTCTTCATATCGTAATACATTTTGCTCATCGCCCAGGTGGTGAGGCCCGTGTTCAGCATGGGATTGAGCATTCTGAAATACAGCGAAGGCATAAATTTCAGGTAGTAATACATAGGTTTCATCTGGAGCAACTCATAGATCCCCCGGTGGGAGTTCGCATGGTTCGCTTCCATGTATGCGAGCCTCCCGAGGGTAACATTCTTATGCATCTCCGCAAGAATGCACTGAGCCCATTCATGGTTGATGAGAAGTCTGCCCCTGACTTCTGTTTCAGATGCGAACTTCAGCGCATCTTCGAATGCCCCCCGTGCCACACCGACGCCGATTGCGCAGACCCCCGCCTTGCTTGATGAACTTATATAGTCCATGTGTCGCTGCATGACCTCACCGAGTGGCTTGTCGGTGAATTTTTTTATAGTGTAGGCATCGATGAGAACCTGATCATCGGGGATGAAGCAGTCTTCGAAGATAAGCTCGTTGGCAGGGCACACACGCTGTCCCATCTTGTTTTCATGCCTGCCCACAGAAAAACCTTTGGTGCCGGTCCGCACTACAAAATCAACTCTGTTCTGCGATGGTTTTTTCAGGTCAGTATAGGCAAACACGAATGTCCATTCGGAGACCTGCCCCATGGATATAAACACTTTCCGTCCATTGATAACATACCCTCCATTGACCCGTTCGGCTCGGCATGTCACCCTGCCTTTGTCGACGAGATCATTGTCCTCCACATCGGTCCCTGCAATGGGCTCTGTGATGGCAAAGGCTATCAGGCAAGGCTTTCCCTTCCTTTCGCCTTCGACCACCTCTTTGAGTATCCTGTTGGTTACCTTCATATTGAATGATGTCATCAGGCTCGTGAGGCCAAGATAATGAACCGCCAGCACATTGGCAATACCAACACAGGCCGATGATATTTCTTCAACGACGGGAGAGAGTGAGGGCAGGTTCTTACCCCTGCCTCCGAAGAGCTTCGGCACCCACATGGTATAGAAGCCCCATTCGCTTGCCGTCTGCATAAGATCATAAGGGAGATAATCCGGGTCTTCATGGGTCTTTTTGTCGAGTAAAAGGGCCTTCGGTCTCACTACCTCATCATTGAACTTGCGTGCATATGCAATGAGCTCTTTTGTTTCCCTGATTATGCCTTTGGGAAGTCTCGGTGCATATTCCAGCCCTATGAAAGAATCTTCGAACTTCGGAAACCTCTTCATAATCGATTGTACCTCTGAGTTTGGAATCATACATGCCTCCTATCATTGCTATAATAGTCCAAGCCGCTTTTTGCCTTTCTCCGTCAGGTAGGTGGATAAAAGAGCCTTGTTTACCTTGATGAGATGTTCTATCGCCTTTTTCCGGGAAAATTTCTTTTCAACGAGATAACTGTGGGCAACCTCGATGGTCATGCCCTGAACGATATGCCCGAGGATCAGGGGATCGAA
>JAPLJO010000136.1 GCA_026388515.1 Deltaproteobacteria bacterium
CTTCGGAAAAAACCCCGTAGTGGGTATGAGGAAAAAAGGCGCCTTCCGTTCCGGAAGCGGCGTGGATTGCAACGTACAGAATGAGATCCAGATCGGTAATGTTCCCGTAAAAGGATGGCGTAATGAAATGGCCGCCTCTGTAGCGGGCCCGGGGATCCAGTCTGTCAATGAGGCAGTTGAATCCAATCTCATGGGTATCTTTCACCGTTATTGTATCGGCGCCGCCGTCATAAGCGCCCTGTATGACACTGTTGACATCTTCGGTTAAACACGCTCGTCCATACTGCCACTCTCGCGTTCCCATCCGGCACTGGCGCATGCGCCAGATTCCGAAACTCCCCTCGATGTCGGCAAAAATCCCCACATGCATCGATGATTCTCATCCCTGGGTACGGCGGTGATATTTCCGCGTGTATCTTACACAGAAAGCTGATTGTCTGCTATCGCAGAGAAGTGGGAACGGATTCGACCAGATACGGACCTTTCAGCCGCACCCGTCAAGTCTCTCGTTGAATTCTTCAAGGGTAAAGCTGTATTCCTGTGTGCCGTAGGACTCGATGGCAAATGACGCGCATACGCTGCCCATCCTGGCGCACTGTTCAATATCTTTGCCGCGGACCAGGCCGCTGATGAGGCCGCCCCTGTAGGAATCACCGCAGCCTGTCGGGTCCTCCACCTTTCTTGCCTTCACCGCCGGAATGCTGATTTCACCGTCCGGCATGGAGATCTGTGAGCCATGCTCTCCCAGCGTGGTGATAAGAGTCCCGGCCAGCCGCAACAGCGCCTTTTTGTCCAATCCGGTTTTGTGCATTACCAGATCCAGTTCATAGTCATTGGCGATCAGAATCCGGCATCCTTCTATGGCACGGACCAGCTCTTTCGCATCCCACATGGGCAGAGACTGCCCGGGGTCAAAGATATAGTCAATTCCTCTTTCTTTACAGGCATGCGGGTAGTTCGCCATATCCTGAAGATTGCCGGGAGACACGATAGTGATGGTCTCCTTTGGATTGAGTGTGTCGAAATTCAGAGAGGATGAATATTTCATGGCACCGGGGTTGAACCCGGTGATCTGGTTATCTGCCCGGTCGGTCGTTATGTATGCACCTGCAGTGAATTCGTCTTCAATAATCCTGATGTGTTCGGTGGCGATTCCATTCTTCGAAAACCATTCGAAGTATCGGTGATAATCATGGCCGATAGTGGCGGAGATGACGGGCTTTTCGCCCATGAGGGTAAGCGCATAGGCAATATTGCCTGCCGTGCCGCCGAATTTTTCCTTCATGCCATCCACCTGAAAACAGACGTTCAAGACATGAATTTTCTCAGGCAGGATATGTTCCGAGAAGTGTCCCGGAAAATCCATAATTCTGTCGTATGCGAGCGATCCCGATACAACGATTTTTACAGGTGCACCCATCGATATGACTCCTTCTGTGCCGCCGATCCTCCCTTTTTAAGGAGAAAAGAGTGCCCTTCACTGGCTTTCAACGACAAGCTTCGAAAAATCAGCGATGCGGAAAAAGAGTGATGAAATCCCGGCAAGAAGTGAGAGCCTGTTTTTCCGTACCGCGGGGTCCTCCGCCATGACAAGGACTGTTTCGAAAAAGGCATCCACGGGCTTTCTGAGGGTCGCCATTTCACTGAGGGCGGCCTGGTAGTCGCCGGCATCGATGAGTCTGCCTGCCTTTTCTTCCGCCAGGGTGAATGCCCGATACAGTGTTTCTTCCTCCCTGTTCTCGAAGCGTGCGGGATCAACGGTGCCGCCCTGGAAGTTCTTCAGGATGTTCACCACCCGCTTGAAGGCGATGACCAGCGGTTCGAAATCCGGATGGCCCCTGAAGGATTCCACGGCTTCGATTTTCTTCACCGTCTGCACCAGGTCGCAGGCGCCGAGGACGAGCACTGCGGCGACGACATCGTAGGGATGCCCGAGAGATATCATCTGGTTTTCGAACCGGCCTTTGAAGAATTCGAGGACGTCGGCGTGTACCTCTTCAGGGGGGCGTCTCAGCTTCTTCGAGAGAATGGCGATGCTTTTATCCGCAATGTCGTCGAGGGCGAGAGGGTACTTTTTATTGAGGATTATGTTGATGATGCCGAGAGCCTGGCGCCTGAGCGCGTAGGGATCGGCGGTGCCCGTGGGAATGAGTCCCACACCGAAACAGCCCGTGATGGTGTCCATCTTGTCGGCAATGCTGATAATGGAACCTTCATCGGTCTCGGGCAGCGCACCGCCCGCGGCAACGGGAAGATAATGTTCGTATATCGCTTTTGCCACGACGGGGTCTTCACCCTGAATGAGTGCGTATTCTCTTCCCATGATTCCCTGGAGCTCCGGGAATTCATAAATCATCTGAGTTTCCAGATCCGCCTTGCAGAGGTATGCCGCGTGGTCGACCTTTGTTACAAACGCAAGATGGGGTTTGGTTTTAGAGGGGTTGATTTTTTGGGCCATGTAGTGGGCGAGTTCACTGAACTGAAGCACCTTCTCATAGGAGGTGCCCAGCAGGCTGTGGAATACCACGCCCTTCAGCTCTTCCATACGCGCTTTCAGGGGAACCTTCTTGTCTTCTTCAAAGAAAAACCGGGCATCGGCGAGACGGGCACGGATGACCTTTTCGTTGCCGCGCGCGACCACCGCAGGGTCGCGGGCCGGCGTGTTGGTAATCGTGATGAAATGGGGGAGCAGGCGTCCGCCGTCGTCCATGACGGGGAAATATTTCTGGTGCTTCATCATGGCCGTGGTGAGGACATCGGCGGGAAGCGCAAGGTATTCCGTCTCGAAGCTTCCGCATACGGCCGAAGGATATTCGACGAGGAAGGTGAGCTCATCGATGAGCGCTTCATGTTCGAAGATATGTCCTCCCACGCCGCGTGCGGCGTCTCGTGCCTCGTCGAGAATTTTCGCCCTCCGCTCCTCCTGGTCGACGATGACGAAGCGGGCTTTTGTCTTTTTCAGGTAATCGCTGAAGTTTTTCACCGTGAAGGGTTTCGGCTTCATGAAGCGGTGGCCGCAGCTCGCGGTGCCGCTTTCGATATTCTCGATCTGGAAAGGAACCACCTCGCCGCCGAAGATCGCGAGAATCCAGTGAATCGGCCGGGCGAACCGGAGTGAAAGATTCATCCATCGCATCGATTTTGGAAAGGGGATCGAAGTGATGAAGCGCACCAGCAGCGACGGAAGCACCGTACGCGTCGCCTCGCCGGCGATGGTTTTGCGGGCGCAGATATAGTCGCCCTTGTCGGTGGCGACCGTGACGAGCTCCGCCACGTCAATGCCCTGGCCGGCGGCAAAACCGGTCGCGGCCTTTGTGGGCTTACCATCGGCGTCATAGGCGGTGCGGACGGGGGGGCCGATCTTTTCGAGGAACTGGTCTTCCTGCCGTTCCGCCATGCCTTTGACGGCGATGACGAGCCTGCGCGGCGTTCCCATGGTGATGATGTCGCCGTGGGCGATGCGCTGTGCCGCAAGCTCGTGTGCCATCATAGTTTTCATGCCGGCGAGCGCACGCGGCATGAAGGCGGCGGGAATTTCTTCGGTTCCTATTTCAAGAAGCAGTTCCTTTGCCATTGGGCACCTCGTTATCGTCCCTGCCATCTGTTCATGAGCGGGTATCCCATCTTCTCGCGTTCCTTCAGGTAGCCCTCCGCGGAGAGCTTGGCGAGATTCCGCACCTTCGCGATATAGCTCGTACGCTCGGTGACGCTGATGGCGCCCCGGGCATCGAGGATATTGAAGACATGGGAGCATTTCAGGCAGTAATCATAGGCGGGGAGCACCAGCTCGCGGCCCGCCATTCTCACGGCCTCGGCCTCGTACATGTCAAAAAGAGTCCGGAGCATCGCCACGTCGGCCTCTTCAAAATTGTAGGTGGAAAATTCCACTTCCCCCCGATGGTGGACGTCGCCGTATTTGATGCCGCTGCCCCACTCAAGCTCATAGACGTTGTCGATTTCCTGGAGATACATGGCGATTCGCTCGATGCCGTAAGTGATTTCCACGCAGATGGGGTTGAGATCGATGCCGCCGCACTGCTGGAAGTAGGTGAACTGGGTGATTTCCATGCCGTCAAGCCAGACTTCCCATCCGAGACCCCAGGCGCCCAGCGTGGGCGATTCCCAGTCGTCCTCGACGAACCGTATGTCGTGGTCGAGGGGGTCGATCCCGAAGCTTTTGAGCGAGTCCAGGTAGAGTTCCTGGATATCCAGGGGCGAGGGCTTCATGATGACCTGGTACTGGTAGTAGTGCTGGAGCCTGTTCGGGTTTTCGCCGTAGCGACCGTCCGTGGGCCTGCGTGACGGTTCCACGTAGGCGACGTTCCACGGTTCCGGTCCCAGAGCCCTGAGAAAGGTCGCCGGATTGAAGGTTCCCGCACCGACCTCGATATCGTAGGGCTGCTGAATGATGCATCCCCGGTCGGCCCAGTATTTTTCAAGGGCAAAGATCAATTCCTGAAAAGTCACGGATGCCTCCTCCGGGCGGGGTGATTTTAAACGCGGGCGACACTACCATCATGATACGTAACTGTCAAGATAAAACGGGCACTTGCCGGGGGTGCACCCGGTAGCCTTTGGATTTGTCTGCCTGCATTGCACGTGGTATAGAGTGTCGGGATACGAAAAGAGGAAGGGGCTCATAAGGATCCGGGAGACACGATGAAAAAAAAGAAAGAAGAGAAAACCCCCGCACCCCGGAGGCGAGCCGTGCCGGATATACAAGGGCTTTTCTCGCAGGCCCTCGGGTACCACCGGGAGGGGAAGCTTGCCGAGGCGGAAGCCTGTTACCGTGCCATCCTTCACCTTGCGCCGGACAATCCCGACGTGAACTGCAACCTTGCCGCGCTGGTCTCCGCCGGGGGGAGGCTGGACGAGGCCCTTGAGTGCTGCCGCCGCGCACTAGCGGGGAACCCCGACCACATAAACACCCGTCTCAATCTCGGCAATATCCTGAAACAGCAGGGAAGGCTGGACGAGGCTCTTGATGAATACGAGGGGATTATTGCCCGCCATCCTGATAATGCGCAGGCACACTTCAACCGGGGCGTTATTCTAAAGATGGGCGGCAGGATTGATGAGGCCGCCGCTGCATACCGGCGTTCCCTTGCAATCGACCCGGGCACCGTCGGGGCATGGTACAACCTGGGCATCATTATGAAGGACCGCGGGGATATCGAAGAGGCGGTCCGGTGTTTTCGGGCAGCCGCCGCGCGCGACCCCCGCAATCCCCCGGTGCAGCATCTCCTCGCGGCGCTTACCGGCAGGACCACCGATGTCGCGCCGCTGAAGTACGTGCGGGATATATACGATGCGTACGCGCCGGGTTTCGATTACCATCTCACCGTGAACCTGGGATACCGGATTCCCGCGGTTCTCAGGGCAATGTTCGAATCCCTTCCGGGAAACGAATGCCGCTTCGGGAATGCCGTTGACCTCGGATGCGGGACGGGCCTTGCCGGGGTGGAGTTCCGCCCGCTCTCGGAGAATCTCTGCGGCATCGATATCTCCCCGAAGATGATAGAGAAGGCGGAGGAGCGCGGTATCTACGACCTTCTGATAACCGGCGATTACGTTCACTATCTGCAGGAGACCGACGCCAGGTACGACCTTTTCACGGCCACCGATGTCTTCATTTATGCCGGGGATCTCTCGCCCGTCTTCGCCGCCGTCAGGCGTGCGGCGCTGCCCGGCGCCTGGGTAGCCTTTTCCACGGAGCGATTTGAAGGAGAGGGATTCACGCTCCGCCGGACGGGGCGCTATGCCCATGCGAGCCGCTATATACGGTCGCTTGCCGGGGAATACGGGTTTTCAGTGGTCGGCTGGCGCGACGAGGTGATTCGCAGGGAAGACGAAACGGCGATAGAAGGGGACGTGGTGATCCTCCGGCGGGAATAATCACAGGATCATCCGGTGGAAATCAGCGGTCCATCATTTTTACCTGGTGAAATATCCGGAGCGACTTGAGTTCCCGCCCCGTGATGTGGCGTATGAACGAGCCGAGAATGAGCTCGCTTTCCCGGAGCGTCCGCTCCGAGAAGGCAAGCCTCCCCACTTTGCCGGTTTCGATAGTGCTTCCCGTGATGAGCGTCTTCAGGGTTCCCGCCGAGACGGGGTAGGCGTCGAGATCGGTCCTCGCGCACCTGCCGCACCGGATGCCTCCCTCGCGGGTGCTGAAGAGCGGAGCCGGTATGTTGGCGAGCGTCTCTCCGCAGGTGACGCAGCGGTTGAGAATCGGCTCGAACCCGGAAAGCCTGAGAAGGCGGTATTCAAAGAGGCGAATGCTTTCTTCCTCGCAGTCTTCCTCTTCGATGAGCTTGAGGAAATCGACGGCAAGGCGAAATAACCTCACGTTTTTTTTTCCTTCCACGGTAAAGTGGTCAAGGAGCTCGATGAGGTGGGATGCGCAGAGCGTTTTCCTGAGATTGTTTCTGATTTCAGGGTAGTGGTCTTCCGCTTCGCAGGACTCTATGAAGAAGAGGCCCTCCCTTGTTCCCCGTGAAAAATAAACTCTCGTAAGGACGAAGAACTCGAGCGCATTGGCAAAACGCCGCCTGCTTTTCCGCGCCCCCTTGGCGATTCCCTTGAGCTTTCCCAGCCGGTCGGTGAAGAACGTGACTATCCTGTCCGACTCCCCGTAATCAATGAGCCGGAGGACGAGCGCCGATGCTTCATGAGTGGGTCGTCGGATCATGAGAAGAGCTTCAGAAACAGCGTGGCAAGCCCGAGGAATGAAAAGAACCCGCAGGCATCCGTAAAAACGGTGACGAATATATTGGAACCGAGGGCGGGGTCCGACTTGAGCCACTTGAGCGTGAGCGGGATCAGTGTGCCGATGAGCGTGCCCACGAAGATATTGATGATCATGGCGAGTCCCAGGCTGAGCCCCAGTATGGGTATGCCCTTCCAGAGATAGGCGATAAGCCCGATGACGACCCCCACGGCGACACCGTTCACGATACCCACGAGCACCTGCGTATAAAACGCTTTCCTTGCGTTCTGGAACGTCACTTCGCCAAGGGCGAGCCCCCGCACGATGAGCGTGAGCGTCTGCCCGCCTTCGTTGCCGCCGAGCCCCGCCACGAGCGGCATGAAGATGGCGAGGGTGACCATGATTTTCAGCGTATCTTCAAAAAGGCCGATAATGAGCGCCGAAATGAGTGCGGTAATCATGTTGATGTAGAGCCAGGGAAGCCGTTTCTTGACCGATTGGAGGGGATTATTGAAAACGCTGTCGTCCTCGTCGAGGCCGGCGATCCTGAAGAGGTCCTCCGATGATTCCTCTTCCAGGACGTCAACGACGTCGTCGATGGTGATTCTTCCCAGGAGCTGATCGTCGCCGTTCACCACGGGGACTGAGACAAGGTCGTATTTCTTGAACATCCGTGCCACTTCTTCCTGGTCGAGTTGCACGCGGACGGCGGGTATCGTCTCGTCAATGGCGTTCAGTATGGGGTCGGTCCGTTTCGAGGTGATGAGCTTCTGGAGAGGCACCGTGCCGATGAGCCTCCCCCGGTCGTCAACCACAAACACATGAAAGACCTGGTCGATTTCTTCCGACGACTCGACGAGGGCGTGGAGCGCATCGTTGACGGTGCCGTCGGACCTAATGGACACGAGCTCGGACTGCATGATGCCGCCCGCCGTGTCCTCCTCGTACGTGAGGAGCTTCTTGACGTCTTCCGATTCTTCCGGCTCTATTTCTTCGAGGACCGCCTTCGCCTGCTCGTCGGGGAGTTCGGCGATGATATCGGCGGCGTCGTCGGAATCCATCTCGTCGATGATTTCCGCGAGTTGTTCGTTGGAGAGGTCCTCGATTATCTGTTCACGGGAGATGCCGCTGAGCTCAACGATGACGTCGGAAGCCTTTTCAACGTCGAGAAGCGAGAAGAGAAGCGACTTTTCGTCTTCCTCAAGATTGTCGATGAGATCGGCGATATCGGCAGGGTGCAGCGAGGCGAAGAGATCGATGATGTCGAACTCCCGGTGAGCCGCGATCCAGGTTTTTAACCGGTCGAGATGCTGCACGCCTTCTTCCCTCGCCTTTTTCATGGGACCCGCTACTGTGATAAGGATTTTCTTGCATAAATAATGAATGAATCACGGGTACTGCCGCAGGGAACGTCACACCTGCCGCGCGTTACATGTCGCGGTATTTTATTTCACCGCCCACGATTGTCAGTACTGCCTTCCCTTTCATTTCCCATCCATGGAAAGGAGTATTCCTGCTTTTTGAACGGAATGCATCTGCATCCACACGCCAGGTCCGGGCGATGTCAATCACGGTAATGTCGGCATCGGCGCCGGCCGAGAGCGTTCCCTTCGGGACACCTAAAATTCTCGCCGGGTTCAGGCTCATTTTCTCCGCGAGCTGGGAGAGCGTCAGTACTTTACTGTGGACGAGCCTGAGCGAGAGCGCAAGCGATGTCTCCAGCCCCACGATGCCGGGTGATGCGTACTCGAATTCGACGTCCTTTTCCGTGCGCGCGTGGGGTGCGTGGTCACTGGCGATGGCATCGATGGTGCCATCGTGGAGCCCTTTCTTGAGTGCCTCCACGTCGCTGGCGCCCCGGAGCGGGGGATTGACCTTCAGCGAGGTGGAGTACCCGCGGAGCGCCTCCTCGGTGAGGGTGAAGTAGTGCGGGGCCGTTTCGGCCGTCACATGAATACCCCGCTTCTTTGCCTCCCTGATGGCCCGGACGGAACCGGCGGTGCTCACATGGGCGATGTGGACGGGCGTCCCGGTGAACTCCGCGATGGCGATGTCTCTTCATGACGCCGCTCCCCGCGACAGGGCTTCCGTCGTCGGAGAAGGCCACCGCGCCGGCATCCCTGAGGTCTGCGAATTCGGCGAGCACCGTGCCCGCGCGTCCCTTGCTGATGGCGGCGATGGGATAGACCGTCGCGCCTCCTGCGAGCCGGGCCTGCGCCAGGATGAATTCGGTAACGGAGCGGGTATCGTTTGCCGGCTCGGTATTCGGCATGCAGGCGATGGCGGTGAATCCTCCCGCCACAGCGGCGTTGCATCCCGTTTGTATGGTCTCCTTGTATTCGAAGCCCGGTTCCCGGAGATGCGTGTGCATATCGATGAGGCCGGGCATCACCACCATTCCGCCCAGGGTAATCACTCGGGTGCCGGATTTCTTTTCCTTTTCGGAGACACTGATGCGCTTCCCCAACCGTGTGATGCGGCCCTTCTCGATGAGAAGGTCCATCTCTGCGTCAAGGTGCTGGGAGGGATCGATGATTCTTCCGCCTTTAAGCACAAGTCTCATAACTGTTCCCCCGGAAGAAGAAGGTAGAGGAGCGCCATACGTACGGCGACACCGTTGGCAACCTGGTCGAGAATCACCGAGTAGGGGCCGTCGGCGACCTCCGGTGAGATTTCAATTCCCCTGTTGATGGGGCCGGGATGCATCACCATGACATCCTTCTTCGCCCCGGTGATCTTCGCTTCATTGAGGCAGTAGCTCCGCGCATACTCCCGCGTCGAGGGGTACCTGCTGTTGTGGTGACGCTCGAACTGGATGCGGAGCATCATGATGACGTCGACGCCGCGTATTGCCTCTTCCATGTCGTAGTGGACGTCGACGCCCATCCTGCCGATATCCCGCGGCATCATGAGTGCCGGCCCGCAGACCCTCACCGATGCCCCCATGGTGATGAGCCCGTAGATATTGGAGCGTGCCACCCTGCTGTGGGCGATATCGCCCACGATGGCGACGGTAAGACCCTCGATGGTCCCTTTTTTTTCTCTGATGGTGAGCATGTCCAGAAGTGCCTGGGTCGGATGCTCATGGAAGCCGTCACCGGCGTTGATGATTGACTGTGAAAGCAGGCGGGCAAGGATGTGGGGCGCACCCGAGGCGCTGTGACGGATGATGATGATATCGGGGCTCATCGATTCGAGCGTCCGCGCCGTATCGATGAGCGTTTCTCCCTTTGCGATGCTGCTGGTCGTCGGGGAGATGTTGATGGCGTCCGCACTGAGCCGTTTCGCCGCGATTTCGAAGGACGTGCGCGTCCGCGTGCTGGGCTCGTAGAAGAGATTGATAACCGTTTTTCCCCTGAGGGTGGGGACCTTTTTAATCGACCGGGAGGAAATTTCCTTCAGGGAATCAGCCGTGTCCAGGATGAGGGTGATTTCCTCACGCGACACGTCCTGCAATCCCAGTATGTCTTTTCTCGCGAGCTTCATGGCAGTGCCTCGTGTCAGGTTGCTTCGATCACCACTTCATCCCTGCCGTTCTTTTCCTTGAGATGGACCGTGACCTCCTCCCACAGGGAAGAGGGGAGGGCCATGCCCACATAGTCCGGCATGATGGGAAGTTCCCGGTGCCCCCTGTCGACCAGGACGGCGAGCCGGATGAACTTCGGCCGCCCGAAATCCATGAGGGCATCCAGCGCCGCCCGCACGGTTCTCCCGGTGAAGAGGACGTCGTCAACGAGTATCACCTTCATGCCGTCGAGCATGAAGGGAATTTCCGTTTTGCCGAGCCGCGGTTTTGAGTTTCCTGTGGCGATGTCGTCGCGGTAGAGGTTGATGTCAAGGATGCCGAGAGGAACCTCCATGCCTTCCATGACCCCGAGTTTGCGCCTCAGGCGCTCCGCGAGATACACCCCTCCCTTCTGGATTCCCACGAGCACGAGCTCGGCACCGCCCTTGTTGTGCTCGAGTATCTCGTAGGCGATGCGCGTGAGCGACCGGTCGATTCCCTGGGCGTCCATGGCGACCTTGGTGCGCGGCTTCTTTTTCATTGACTTTGCCCGGCTCTTGTTTATCGGCATAAAAAAGCCCTCCCTGAGATGAGAAGGCGTTGCGTTGTGTTCCGGTCGGCATGCGGCGTCATATCCGCTCTCCCTTCCTGTGCCGGAGGTATGTGGTTTCGTGGTAGCTCTATACCACCAGGGGTCGTGAAGTCAAGATGTTTATCCGTGCCGTGCGCAGGGGGAGAAATTTTTCATGTGTGTGGCGGGTCAGTGCAGGATATCACCGATTCTCTGCCACCTGAGCGAGTGCGTCTCAGAATCCCAGGACCAGTAGATGATGAAGGCCTTGCCGAGGATGTCGCCGAGGTCCACGAATCCCCAGAACCTGCTGTCAAAGCTCTGGTCCCTGTTATCCCCCATGACGAAGACGGTACCGGCGGGAACCGTGACGGGACCGAAGTTATCCCGCGGCTGCAGCGCCCGCGGAAGAATCACGGTGTCCGCGTAAATGCCGTGCGTGTCGCTGACCGCCGTGCCGTTCAGATAGATCTGCTTGTCCCTGATTTCAATGGTATCTCCCCCGACGGCGATGACCCGCTTGATGAAATCCTTCGACCTGTCAATCGGGTAGATAAAGACGACGATGTCTCCGCGCGCCGGCGCTTTCACCGGAATAATGGTCTTCCTCAGGTAGGGCACCTTGATGCCGTAGATGAATTTGTTCACCAGGAGGTGATCCCCGATGAGAAGCGTGTCTTTCATCGATCCCGAGGGGATTTTGAAGGCCTGGACGATGAAGGTCCGTATGAAGAGTGCAATGAGGACGGCGATGATGATGGTTTCCGCGTATTCTTTTATGAGTGCTTTTTTATCTTTTCCCATAGTCATTCACATCTTCATGAATAGAGTGCCATAAGAGCGATGAAGGACATGGCAGCGGCGAGAAAGCCTTTTACCAGCACCATGGCGATGCTCGCGAGATTCGCCGCCGCGCTCATCCTCAGATGGTGTTTCCGCCCGAATTCCTCCGCTGAGTGAACGGCAAGCAGCCCTATGGTACCGCCCAGGACGACGCCGATGAACGCCCCCGGTCCCCTGAGTGCCGCAGAAACCGCCACAAATCCCAGAAGCGCCCCGGTCACGGCGGCGCCGACACTTCTCGCGGATACCGTAAACGGCCTCACGCCGATGAATCGCAATCCCAGGTCAATGACTTCGGCGATCACCGATATCACCACGAGCGAAATGACGGTGCCGATGCCCATCGTGTGAAACCACGTGCCGACCGCAAAGAGAAGCGCGGCAAGTGCAATGAGCACGGTTCCCGGAAGACCGAAGATGGTCAGAAACGTCCCGAGAAACAGCACGAGTATGTAGAACGTAGAGGCTGCTGCTTCCAGAACTGACAACGCTTCATTTCCTCTTTTGCTTTGGAGGCCATACCGATTCCCATGCCAGCACGACGGGGCTGGCAATGAAAATCGAGGAATAGGTTCCCACCACGATGCCGATGATAAGGGCGAAGGCAAAGTCATGGATGACAGCGCCTCCAAAGAAGAAGAGTGCCACTACCACAAGAGCCGTCACGCCGGAAGTGATGACTGTTCTGCTCAGCGTTTCGTTGATGCTTGTGTTCATCGTTTCGGCAAGTGAGCGCCTCCTCGTCTTCTTGAGATTTTCCCTTATTCTGTCATAGACGACAATCGTATCGTTGTTCGAATACCCGAGAATGGTGAGGAGTGCTGCAATAATAGTGAGACTGAACTCTTTGTTCAAAAGGGAGAAGATTCCCACGACAATGGTAATGTCGTGTGCAAGGGCGATGATAGCACCCACGGCATATCGGAACTCAAATCTTATGGCAATATAGATAAGTATCCCGACGCAGGCAAACACCACTGCGTAGAGCCCTTTTTTCTGGAGGTCCGCACCGACTTTGGGACCCACCACTTCGACACGCTGGACTTCAAACGAATCCTTCCCGAATTTTGCAGCGAGCGCACCCTCAATCTTGGTGGCAAGTCCCTTGATCTCTGAGCTTGATAACTCCGATTTGATAAGGTACCCATTGCTCTCGACCGTGCCGAAACGCTGTATGACGCTTTGTTCCATGTTGATAGAAGCAAGGGAGTCTCTGATATCGCTCATGGAAATTGCGTTCTTGAATTTCACCTGTACCAGTGTACCTCCCGCGAAGTCGATACCATACAGCGGACCACCATGAACGACGAGAGATATGATGCTAATTGCAACTGCACACATCGACGCCACGAACACAAGTTTCATTTTGCCGACGAAATCAAAGTTGAGACCTGGTTTAAAAAATTCCATAATCGACTCCTATACACTCACTGAGGTGATCTTTCGGTACCAGATGAAGTAGTCAAATACGATACGGGTGGCAAAGACCGTGGTAAACAGACTGATTATAATACCGAGAGTCAGAGTCACCGCAAAACCCTTGACCGCACCGGTGCCGAATTGGAACAGCACGGCGGCACCAATAAGATTCGTTACATGAGTGTCTATAATGGTGAGAAAGGCCCTGCCATATCCCGCTTCAATAGCGGCCCGTGTTGACTTTCCGAGACGGAGTTCCTCCCTGATTCGCTCATAGATAAGAACGTTTGCATCGACCGCCATACCGGTGGTGAGGACGATGCCCGCGATGCCGGGCAGCGTGAGAGTCGCTTTGAAGGCCGCCAGAGCGCCCATCAGGAGAATCACATTCAGGATGAGCGCACAATCGGCCACGATACCGGAGTATTTATAATACACAACCATGAATCCAAAGACCAGGATACTGCCGATAATCATCGACAGGAAGCCCTTTTCGATGGAGTCCTGTCCCAGTGACGGACCAACGGTGCGCTGCTCGAGAATCAAAACCGGTGCGGGAAGGGCGCCGGCACGAAGTACGATAGCGAGATCCCGCGCTTCTTCAGTGGTGAATGATCCGGTTATCTGGGCGTTTCCGCCCGATATCCGCTCCTGAATCACCGGCGCGGAGTGGACTACACCGTCGAGGACTATGGCGAGGCGCTTTTTGACATTTTCCCCTGTGATTCTGTCGAAATCACGCGCTCCCTGGGCGTCGAATTTGATTGCCACATAAGCCTCACCAAACCTGTTGCTGATGGCAACCTTCGCGTTTTCCAGGGATTGTCCCGTGAGCAGTGTCTTTTCCTTCAGCAGGTAAGGGATTTTCCGTTTCGCCCCCGTCTGATTGTCCACCTTGTCTCCATACAGCACGATGTCGCCGGTGGGGATATTCCCTCTGAGGGCTTCGTCAAGGTTATGCTCGTCATCCACCATTTTGAATTCCAGGAGCGCCGTTTTTCCTATGAGATTGATGGCCCGCTGCGGATCCCTGACGCCGGGGAGCTGGACCACGATGCGGTCCTTACCCTCAGGGATGATTTCAGGCTCGCTCACGCCGAACTGATCGATTCTGTTGCGTATGGTTTCCAGGCTCTGTTCAATGGCGGACTTCTCGATGGTCTCGACCTGTTTCTGATTGATCGCGAGATGGTACGTTTCCATTTCGCCCGACGATTCAGATGATTTGGTTTCCAGGTAGGGGTACTGCTCGTCGATTACCTTCAGAAACATGTTCACCGCGTCTTTGTCTGCGAGCGTGATGCGGATGGCGTTGTCGCCCGTGCGCTCGAGTTCACGAAACCGCACCCGTTTGGTCATCAGTAAATCCTTCAGATCGTTGGTGAGCCTCTCCACTGAACTCTCAACCGCCTTGGCGGCCTGGACTTCCAGGACCAGGTGCATGCCGCCCTGGAGATCGAGACCGAGGTGGAGCTTGTCCGTGGGCAGGTTTTTCTTCCAGAATTCGGGAAGATTGTCCGTGAGCGACGGGATGAGGAAGAAAATCGCGAGGAGCAGGACAACTGCCGTAATGATAACTCTCACTTGGATGTTCTTGCCAAACATTGCCGGTCCTTTCTCTTGTTCTATTGCTTTGCTGCCGTCTGCGTGACGCTGGCGATATTACCCCGGGATACCTTGATGCGCACCTTGTCGGCGATTTCCAGGGTGACGATCTGGTCGGTGAGCGCCGCGATTTTCCCGTGTATGCCCCCCGTGGTGACCACCATATCGCCGTGCTGCAGGTTGTTGATCATTTCCTGAAGTTCCTTTTGTCTTTTCTGTTGCGGCCTGATGAGAAGAAAATAGAAAATGGCGAATATCGCCGCCATGACGATGATGAAACTGAAATCGGC
>JAPLJO010000103.1 GCA_026388515.1 Deltaproteobacteria bacterium
GGCGAAGAAACTTCTGAAATCGAGCGGAGACGTGTACCTCAAGGTGAATGCCGTCGATTTGAAGAAATACAGCTTCACGGACCCTGACGTCATTCGTCACACGATTCTCTATTTCAGGGAACGCGGGGCCAATGACATCTATGTGATTGAGAACTGTACGCAGAGCAATTTCACCCGCCTCGTCTTCAAAGCCACCGGCATCGAGCGGGTCTGCCGGGAGACCGGTGCGATACCCGTCTATCTCGATGAGACAGGGGCCGTACCAATCTATCTCAAAGGGCTGCAGTCCTTCATCGATATGTCCTCTTTTGTCATCGAGCGCCTCGTGAAAGATAAAGACCGCAATCTCTATGTATCACTTCCGAAACTGAAGACCCACTCCATGTCGCAGGTCACCTTATCTATCAAGAACCAGTTCGGCATGGTCCACCAGGCAAGCCGCATCCCCGACCACAATTTCCGGCTCCATCAGAAATTTGCCGATATCTACCGCGTACTGCGGCCCGACTTCGTCCTTATCGACGGGCTCATTGCCACGAACCACGGCCATTACATCGCGGAGCGGAACATCAGCGAGTGCGTGGTGCCCATGAACTGCCTCATCGGCGGCAATGACCCGCTTGCCGTCGACATTGTCGCGGCGGCGTTCCTCGGGTTCGGCATCAACGACGTGGAGCATCTCCGGCTCTCCGCGAAGACCGGCATCGGCGAAGGAAACATCGACAACATCTCCATCATCAACCGCGACATATTCGACCAGCGCAGGAAGAACCTTACCTTCGAGCTTCTCGACCTTTTCCCGCCCGACCTTACGATACTCAGGGGAAAGGAGCGGTGCTGCCGGGAAGGCTGCCGGAGAAACACGGAAACCGTCGCGGAAATCTTCTACTGCGACCACAAGGGAAAGGGCGGCTTCACCATTCTCATGGGCAAGGGAATAGACCCGGAAGAGGTCCGGAAAATCAACGGCCCGGTCCACCTCGCGGGCAGTTGCGCAATCCAGGATTACGGCCTTGAGCTAGAAGCCCGCCTCGGCAGAAAAAAAGTCACCATGAGCCCCGGCTGCAACAACCTTGCCGATACGGTCTTTTCACTCTGCAAACACATGAAGGTGCCGCCCCTGAAGCTCGCCGGTCTGGACCCCGTCAGCTCCCTCAGCGCGCTTGTCGCGGCACGGATGCACGGCACGAAGGCCATTGTGCCATCAATAGTGAAAAGCCTTTTTATTACGGCATGACAGGTGACCGTACTCCGTGAATCCACCCGGCATCCCGGCCTGTTATCCCGTCGCACAAAAGAGTTGCCGCTCCCATTGTATTCATGTATGAGGGAGCGATTTTTCAGGACTGGATTGAGAAGATATGCCATTGCAAAGCTATATCTGGGGACCGATGAGGCTTCCCTTCCTCATGCTGTCGCCGGTGTGCGTGTTTCTCGGGCTCGCGTCGGCCGTCTGGACCACGGGCAGGGTCAATACCCTGTATGCGGTGCTGGCACTCATCGGTGCACTTGCGGCGCACATAAGCGTGAACGCGCTGAATGAGTATCACGACCTGAAGAGCGGCCTTGACTTCAAAACGCCCAAAACACCTTTCAGCGGCGGAAGCGGGACGCTGCCGCGGCACCCCGAAAAGGCGCACGTGGCGCTCATCACCGGTCTTGCAGCCTTCTTCATCACCGGTCTGATCGGTCTGTACTTCGTGATGGTCAGGGACATTCTTCTTCTCCCGCTCGGGATACTCGGCCTTGTCATTATGGGCACCTATACAATCTGGATCACCCGGAATCCCTATCTGTGCCTCATCGCACCCGGGCTTGGTTTCGGCCCTCTCATGGTCATGGGCACGGATTATGTGCTCACCGGAACCTACTCGTGGTCAGGATTCGTCGCATCACTGATTCCCTTTTTCCTCGTCAGCAACCTGCTTCTCCTGAACCAGTTCCCCGATATCGACGCTGACCGTAGCGTGGGAAGAAAACACCTTCTCATCACGTACGGGACTAGAACGGGCATAATCACCTACGGTCTCTTTCTGCTTGCCACCTATATATCCATTATTGCCGGTGTCATCGTCGGCGTCATGCCCGCCTACTGCCTCATGGGACTCGCCTCGGCGATTCTTGCAGTCCCCGCCTTTATCGGCGTCTCACGGCACGCCCGCAACCTGGAGAAGCTCATTCCCTTCATGGGGTTCAACGTGGTCATCAATCTCGCGACGCCTGTGCTGGTGGGTATCGGCTTTCTCATCGGGTGAGAGAAATTGCTCCGGCATCGGCGGTGGGCCACATCAGTTGGGCCTGTTGACCGGATATCTTTTGAGTTCGTCCAGGCGCCTTTTGTATAAATCTACGGCCCGCTGCGGGCGTTTTCAAAACTCGCCTGCCTGAAGCAGGCTCAGACAGTTGGAAACGCTGATCCTCCGCGTGCCTTGATTTATTCGCAAAAAGCACCTGTAATTGACGTCTCAAAAGACATCCGATCAGCAGGTCATTATATGAGAAGGAGGAACACATGCTGGATTTCGACGCATTTGAGGTGATGACCTTTGACTGCTACGGCACCCTCATCGACTGGGAGACAGGAATTCTTTCGTCCCTGCGCCGTATCATGGGTAACAGCATATCCCGCATCGGCGATGAAGAAATTCTTGAACTGTATGGACGCCTTGAAGCTGAAGCCGAATCTGGAGACTTCATCAATTATAAATCCGTCCTTCGCCGGGTGCTCCAGGAAATGGGAAGGCATCTCGGCTTTGCCCCGACGGAAGAAGCCCTCGACCGCTTCATGTATTCGCTGAAGGACTGGCCGCCGTTTCGAGACACCCCGGCGGCCTTGAGGGCGCTGAAGCGCCGCTACCGGCTCGCCGTCATCTCAAACGTCGATGACGATCTTTTTGAATTTTCACAAAAACTCATGGATATTAAATTCGACTGGATTATCACGGCGGAGCAGGTCCGTTCCTACAAGCCGTCACTTCGCAACTTCCAGTACGCCATTGAAAGAATCGGCATCGCACCCGGGAGAATCCTTCATGTCGCGCAGAGCCATTACCACGATATTGTTCCCGCGGGAACCATGGGACTCGCCACCGTATGGATAAACCGGAGAGCCGGCAGGAACGGCCCGGGCGCCACCCGCGCCGCACAGGGCACACCGGACCTCGAAGTTCCCGATCTTGAAAGTCTTGTCTCAATCATTAACGGAAACACTGCGCGCTACGGGGGGAAAAGCTGAGCAGCCGGTATCGTATCAGGCACAACCCGGCACTACAGATACGATTGCAGGTAAGAACCAAGATTGACCTTTTTGCTCACCACGCCGAGTTTCTTCCGGATATTATGTCGATGAAAGATAATGGCGCTCTCCGAGACATCAAGTACCCCTGCGATTTCCTTGGTAGTCCTTTGCTCTTTAATCATCGCGGCGATTCTGATTTCCCGGGGCGTCAGATTCAGATGGGGCGGCGACAATTTTCTTACAAAACCGGAGGTGATATTTCTTATCTGTGATTCCAGTATGGTAAAACAGGTCTCCCGGTCCCCGTTCAGGCGGGACCTTTTCAGTTTTTCCAGTGAGGGAAGTATCACCTGTGATATGTTCGACAGTATCCGCGCTTCCATATCCTCTTTAAAATCCTCGGCGGTTCGCAGAAGCGTTTTCAGTGCCATATTCACCTCCTCAAGCTTAACCGCTTTTACGTTGAGCTCCGCCCTGAGATCCTGCACAAGATGCTCTATCTCGGCATTCCTGGTTCTCAGCAATTCCTCCGTCGCAGTGTCACGACCCGGAACTACACACCTCTTTCCATTTGCCGTCGTTCCCGACGCCGACGATTTCCCGCAGGCAGGCAATCCCCCCATGAGTCACCTCCTCCCATGGCATGTGTAAGAAATACTTTGAAATGTCTTGTGATCTCCCCCCCAAAGGGATTTCACCCGATGAATAATCACGATGTGTGATTTGGCGGCAGAATAGGCAACCGAAAACGTTAAGTCAAGAACAATATGGCCGTTTCGATATTACAGGATTTCCCCATTATCGAAAAAAAACCTTGATTTTATTCCGCACTCCATAAAGAATACGCCACAAATCTCACAGGCCCGAAGAGGGCTTTCTTTTTTGTCATTATGAGAAAGGAAGGAATCACATGCGAAATCGTACCACAAAGATGCACCGGATTATCTTCATGATTGTGATGCTCGTGTTTGCGGCATCTCCTGCGTTGTCGGCCGGCAAGGATACCTCCGTCGCCGTCGTCAACGGTACACCCATCAGCAAGGCGACATTCGACAGAGAGTACAACCGCGTGCGCCAGGGACTCGCGCAGAGCGGCCAGACGCCGACGGATGCCCAGCTTCCCCAGATTAAGAACAGAATCCTCGATAACCTCATCGATGTGGAGCTGCTCTATCAGGACAGCAAGAAACAGGGCGTCAAGGTTGATGACGCACAGGTGAATACAAGAATTGAAGCCGTCAAAAAACAGTTCCCCGGGGACGCGGAATTCAAAAAGGCCCTTGAAAAAACAATGATTACGGAAAAGGACCTCCGCGAGCAGCTGAAGAGGGAAATCGCGATCAAACAGTTCATTGATACGAAAATCGGCAAAAACATAACGGCGACTGAGAAAGAGGCAAAAGAGTTCTACGATAAAAACCCCCAGACTTTCAAACAGCCCGAACAGGTAAAGGCAAGCCATATCCTCATCAAGGTGGACGAGAAGGCCGATAAGGCGACAAAAGAAAAAGCCCGCAAAACTATCGAAGACATCCAGAAGAAAGTGAAAAAGGGCGGGGACTTCGCGGCACTGGCAAAGGAATCGTCCCAGTGCCCCAGCGCCCCAAAGGGCGGGGATCTCGGTTATTTCAGGCGCGGCCAGATGGTAAAACCCTTCGAGGACGCCGCGTTTGCAATGAAGCAGGGCCAGGTGAGCGATATCGTGGAAACCCAGTTCGGGTACCACCTCATCAAGGTGACGGATAAAAAACCGGAAGGGGTAATCTCATTCGCCGAGGTCAAGGAAAAGATCATGAATCACGTGAAAATGACCAAGACAAAGGCGGAGGTTGACAAATACGTCGAGGGTTTGAAGAAGAAGGCAAAAATAACGAAGAACCTGAGTTAATGAACCACACCGGGATTACACAGCCAGGAAAATGATTGGCATTGTACCGCCGCTGTGGTAGATTAATACGCACTTTCAGCAAAGAAAGGCTCTTTATCAACAATGGCCGGCGAGAGTAGTAGCCGCTGGCCGGAAAAAATTGTAAAAAAGGAGGATAACAAGATGTACAAAAAGATATTCATTGCAGTGCTCGCGGTTCTTATGATGGCAACGGCGTCATACGGTATTGAGATGGCCGGCATTACCATGCCCGATAGCGTAAAGGCGGGGGATGCTTCACTCGCCCTGAACGGCGCGGGTATCCGTACCAAATTCTTCATGGACATGTATGTGGGAGGACTGTTCCTCAAGCAGAAAAGCTCCGATGCGGCGGCAATCATCAACGCCGACGAATCAATGGCGGTGAGGCTTCACATTATTTCCGGACTGATCACGAGTGAAAAGATGGAAGATGCAGTCCGTGAAGGCTTTGAAAAGTCCACCAATGAGAACACTGCCCCCATCCAGCAGGAAATTGAAAATTTCATCAACGTCTTCAAGGAAAAAATCAACGTCAACGACATCTATGAGTTCTTCTATATACCGGGTAAGGGCTTAGAGGTGTACAAGAACGGCGCACCCGCCAGCGTAGTTCCGGGCATCGCCTTCAAAAAGGCCCTTTTCGGAATCTGGCTCTGCGACAGCCCGGCCCAGAAAAGCCTGAAGGAAGCAATGCTGGGGAAATAAAGAATATAAATATTCCGTCAGTAGCATTCAGAAGGGTAGCGCCACCATAGTGACGCTACCCTTTTTACATTTCTCGACCAATAAAAAAAGGGCCTTTAAAAAGACCCCTTTTCAATTCTGGCTCCACGTATACAACTCTTTTCATAATCATTTTCCACTTAATCGTCAATCACTAAACCTCCGTAATTCAAAGAGCTTTCAAAAATCAGGCTGTTCCTGGCTAAGTGGAAGCGTCGTCAGATTAGATTTCCCTTGCCCCGATCTGGGATCATGTCACAGCTCGCTGTCATAGCTTGTCATAGCTCCGTGTCACAGCTTGTCACAGTGAGTCATCTCAGAATACTCTCCATTAATACATAGCGTTTCGTCGGGTCTGTCGGACTTGTGGCTTTCTCGAAAACCACCCCTTTGTCGATCATGACTTTGAGATCCCTTTGCAGAGATCGTCGGTTGACATCGGGACACAGTCGTTCGAAATTCTGAATGGTTACGCTGCCGTGTTCCATAATGTATTCGAGGGCCTTTGCCTGGTGATCTGAAAGGTCGTGTTCCTTGATGAGCACATCGCGGCGTATCGCCTGTTCCCCGCGCTCTCTAACTTCTGTAAGCTGGGTGGTCAAGCCCTCGACGAAATACTCCAGCCAGTCGGTCATGTCCATTCCACTTTCACGGACGCTCTTGATGGCCCGGTAGAAAGCGGACCTGTCCCGGTCGTAATACTCGCTGATCGTGAACAGCCGCTTGAAGTCGTATCCGGCTCGGTAGAGGCAAAGGGTGGAGAGCAGCCGGGATGTCCGGCCGTTACCGTCCAGGAAGGGGTGGACATGCACGAACTGGAACTGAGAGATGCCGCTCACCAGCACGGGATGGACCTCCTGTTCACGGTTGAGCCAATCCACCAGTTCCGCCATCATGATCGGCACATCGCGCGCCGGGGGCGGCGTATAGATTGTCTCGCCTGTAATGGAGTTAACCACGTAATTTTGTATTTTTCGATATTCACCCGGAGCCGCCGCCCCGCCCCGGACACCTTCCACCAACCGTTTGTGGATTTGCCTGACCAGGCCTTCAGTAATCGGATCACCGCTCTTGAGATACTCTGAAACGAAATCAAAGGCATTGCGGTAATTCAGCAGTTCCCGTGCATCATCCGGGTCGGCCTCTGGTACACTGTCACCTCGCCACAGACGTTCGGCCTGTTCCAGCGTTAATCGGGTGCCTTCGATATGCGTTGTATGATGAGCCTCCAGGACCAACGCTCTATTGCCTATCTTGCGAATCCAGTCCTCTGATAGCGTTGCTGCCTCTATAAATCCCCTGGCGCGCTCGATCTGGGTTAGCCCGGCGGTTATATGGTTGGTGATGGTGAATATCGGTTTCAATCCCTTCATAATTTCACGCCTCTGACATCAAACATAACGTTGCGATACACGTGGAATTGACCTCTCTTCTGGAAATCTCGCAGGTCAGGACTATCCCGGTGCAGTTTAGTGTGTCCTTGAAGTACTCATTACTGGTGTAGTTGGAGTTCGCCCACAGCGTTTCTGCCGCGTTCCAGAGACGTTTCTCGATAGCCTCGATATGCTCTAGTTGCGCCATAATTACTCCTCCGCTCCCAATAACTCTTTGAGGAGGTCTCGGCCTTTCTCGCCAAGGTCGCGGAGCAAGTCTTCGATCTGTTTCAGTGCCAGCGGCGAAGGTTTGGCACGGCCATTCTCCCAACGGTTGATGGTCGGGCAGGTCACGCCGAGCTTGGCTGCGAATTTCTCCTGGGTAAGCCCGGTTCGTTCCCGGAGCTTCCGGACTAGTCGAGGGAAGTTTGCCTGCGCACTCAAAGCTCTTCTCCTTTCAGATCCGACAGGGATCTGAGATAATCAATATTATAACACGCGATCCGTCAGATGATAAATCATACGATAAAAGCCCTTAATGTCAAACGGTTTTCTGCGTACCAAAGAGTGCCCTTGCGCAACAGCGCTGTTAAACAAGGCGAGCCGAAAAACGGAGAACCACGAGGGACGTGTGTGAGACGGTGCGAATAAGCGTAGATGCGATGGAAACGACAAGATCCCGTGGGATAATCCTCACGGGGTCTTGTCGTTAAATTAGAACCGCCGAAGTCGGCAGATTAATTCTGGCTCCCCAGCGCGGACTCGAACCACGGACCCGATGGTTAACAGCCATCTGCTCTACCAACTGAGCTACTGGGGAACAATATTGGTGGCTTCGTAAAAAGTCAAAAAGCCGTCACTCCCGCGAACGCGGGAGTCCAGACGTCGTCCCGGTGAAAACCGGGAACCAGTGAAACACTGGATTCCGTGTCAAGCACGGAATGACAAAACAGGGCATAATCGACTTTTTACGAAGGCGTCAATATTCACTTTTCAAAAAGCTTTTTCCGGCGGGAGAATCTGCTCGCCACGCCGGAAAATTACATCCGTCAAATCGGAAATGCGCTTCTACCAGAATGGGAATACTTTTTCAACCTGATTGTAGCGCCCCTGTTACCGGCAGTCAACGCAGACGGCCAGCTCTTTCATGGGCACCCCGGTCGTCTTCGCGATATACTTCAACTGGTCTTCGGGGGCAAAATATTTTCCGCATCCGGGGCAGCGGGTCATTTTAAAGACCTTGTTCCAGATTATTCTCTTGTCGCCGGCGGCTTCCATTGCCACATAGCCCGTGGGGCAGACAAAGGCACAGGACCCGCACCCGATACAGGCTGCCGGATCAAAAGCGATGGAAGGTTCTTCGATATCCCTTTCCTTCCCCCTGTCGTTGAACGCAAGCGCCGAAACTCCCACGATTTCACGGCAGGTTCTCACACACAGACCGCAGAGGATGCAGTCATGTTTCAGGCCTTTTCCTTCGGGCACGGCAATACCAAGCTTCCGCGCGGCATCACGAACCGGTTCCGTCTCCGGATAACGGTAATACAGAAGTTCCGCGGCCGCCTTCCTGCTTCCCCTGACCTTCTCCGAGGCGGTCCTCACTTCCATT
>JAPLJO010000107.1 GCA_026388515.1 Deltaproteobacteria bacterium
CTTACCGCCACGCCCCGCGACTACCTCAGGAGGTTAGACAAGACTAATCCATCCACTAGAGACCCCCGCGAAGCCGAGCGCCGGCTGCTGCTGGACACCTATCGCACCTTCGGCTGCGAGAACAGCCAGCCGACTTTCCGCTATTCCCTGCTTGACGGCGTTAAGGAACGCTACCTGGTCAATCCCACGGTGGTGGATGCCCGCACCGGGATCACCACTCAGCTACTTTCCGAAAAAGGTTTCGTTCTCTCTTTCACTGATGAAGTGGGCGAGGACCAGCAGGAGGCCTATAAGCAACGTGAGTTTGAGAAGCGATTCTTCTCAGAAGCCACCAACAAGGTTTTCTGCAAGGCTTTCCTCGAAAAGGCGCTCCGCGATCCGGTCAGCGGTGAGATCGGCAAGTCCATCATCTTTGCCGTCAGCCAGCATCACGCCGCCAAGCTGGCGCAGGTTCTCAACCAGATGGCCGACCGCATGTTCCCCGGCAAATACCAATCGGACTTCGCCGTGCAAGTCACCTCCCAGATTCCGGACGCGCAGCAGTTCACCATCAACTTCGCCAACAACAACCTGCTTGGCTCTGGCAACTTCATTCCCAACTACAAGACCAGCAAGGCGCGCGTGTGCGTGACGGTCGGCATGATGACCACCGGCTACGACTGCACGGATATTCTCAACCTTGGCCTCTTCCGCCCGATCTTCTCCCCCACGGACTTCATCCAGATCAAGGGACGCGGCACCCGCAAGCATGACTTCCGCGAGGCGCTGTTCGACGACACCCTCAAGGAAAACGTGCAGCACCCGATGAAAACCACCTTCAAGCTCTTCGACTTCTTCGCCAACTGCGAATACTTCGAGGAGGAGTTCAACTACGACGAAGTGCTGAAACTCCCGCCGCCCAAAGGCAAGGGCAGCGACGAAGGGGGGGGAGGCCAAAGCCCGGTGGTCGTGGGCGGCACCTATGAGCACCTCGGCGCCGACATCCTCTCAATGGTCAAGGAGGAAGCCATCGGGCTCGATGGCATGAAGATTGATCGCATGTTCTTCGAGAAGTTCGAAGACGTGATCCGCGCCAACGACACCGTCGCTACCGCCGTCGAAGCCGGCCAGTGGGACCGCGTCATCGACTACGTCAACCGCGAGGTCTTCGACAAGCCCGAGGAGTACTACACCCTCGACAAACTGCGCAAAGCCGCCGCCGTGGACCGCCGACTGACCCTGCGCGAAATCCTGGAAAAGATTTTCGGTCTCATCCCGCACTTCAAATCAAGGGATGAACTGCTGGAGGAAGAATTCGCCAAGTTCGTCGCCGACTACAAGCCGGAAGAGGCCGAAGCCATCCCGGCGATCAAGAACTATTTCAAGGCCTACGTCACCAGCGGACAGGTACGTCACATCATCGAGAACAGACACTTTACCGATCTCGCTACCAATCCGGTCTTTTCCACCAGCGATTTCCGCGCCGTACCGGAGAAGTATCGTGCCGTCATTCCTGAATACATCAAGGACTATGTCTCCTTGAACCAGTTCGCCCTATAGAGGAACACATGCTCGATACCGACACCAAACGCCGCATCGACACCGCCCGCGACATCCTCGTGGGCAAAGTACCCGACCCCAAGTTCTTCGCAGGGGAGTTCGGCCGCTACGGCTGGGCAAAGCTGATGCGTTCAGGCCTGGGTGGCCACGAGACCCTGAACCTTTACGCCGAAGCCATCACTAAGATGCCGGAAAACCCCGGCATCCCGCTCCTCTTCCGGGACATTTTCAAGAATGCCTACCTGCCCTATCGCGACCCCGAAACACTCAAGATGTTCCTCAAAATCATAGATGAGTTCAACTACGACCACAGCGAACGGCTCGGCGATGCCTTCGAGTATCTGTTGTCGGTGTTGGGTTCGCAGGGCGACGCCGGACAATTCCGCACCCCGCGGCACATCATCGATTTCATGGTCGCCATCATCGACCCGAAGAAGACCGAGACCGTGCTTGACCCGGCCTGCGGCACCGCGGGGTTCTTGATCTCGTCCTACAAGCACATCCTCAAGGCCAACACCGACACCAAGGGCCACAGCACCCTGACGCCGGACGAAAAGGGCCGAATCGCGCGGAACTTTAAAGGCTATGACATCTCGCCCGACAGGGTGCGTCTGTCACTGGTGAACCTGTACCTGCACGGCTTCGCCGACCCGCACATCGCCGAGTATGATACCCTCACCAGCCAAGACCGCTGGAACGAATATGCCGATGTCATCCTCGCCAATCCGCCCTTCATGTCGCCGAAGGGGGGTATCAAACCCCACAACCGCTTCTCGGTGCAATCCAAGCGAAGCGAAGTGCTGTTCGTGGACTATATGGCCGAGCACCTCATGCCCGGCGGTCGCGCCGGCAGTATAGTGCCCGAAGGCATCATCTTCCAGAGCCAGACCGCCTACACGCACCTGCGCAAGATGCTGGTGGAGGAATACCTCGTTGCCGTGGTCTCGCTGCCGGCGGGTGTATTCAATCCTTATTCCGGCGTCAAGACCTCGATCCTGATCCTCGACAAGTCACTGGCCAGGAAGACCAACACCATCGCCTTCTTCAAGGTTGAGAACGACGGCTTCGGCCTCGGCGCACAGCGGCGCGAGATTGACAAGAACGACCTACCACAGGCCGATGTCGAGATCGGCGAGTACCTGCGCCGCTTAAGCGGCGGGGAATCGGTCGCCGACTTCCAGCCCACACTTGGCCTGATCGTGGAGAAGGAGAAGATCGCGGCGAATGGCGACTACAACCTGAGCGGGGAGCGGTATCGAGAGGGTGGGCTGCAATCCACGAACTACCCTTGGCGGAAAATCGAGTCGCTCGTTGAAACGATCACGCCCCCGGTTAAGATTCAAAAAACCGCCTTCGGCGAAACCGGTCGATTTCCAATTATTGACCAATCACAGGAAGACATTGCAGGATGGACCGACGACGAATCTGCGCTGATTCAACCAAGCAAGCCACTGGTGGTCTTTGGTGATCACACCTGCGCTGTGAAGTTGGTTGAAACTCCCTTCGCCCAGGGGGCGGACGGGATAAAGATCCTCCGGACTGTTGATACCCTTGATCCGCGGTTCCTCTATTACCTGCTCCGCACGAGGCCTTTGGAGAGCAGCGGGTATCAGCGCCACTTCTCAAAGTTGAAGGAGCACGAGATCCCCCTGCCGCCGCTGGAGGTGCAGAAGGAGATCGTGGCGGAGATCGAGGGCTACCAGAAAGTCATCAACGGTGCCCGCGCCGTCCTCGACCACTACCGCGCCCACATCCCCATCAACCCGGATTGGCCGACGCCGAGCTTTGAGGATGCTCCATTCAAGATCATCGACGGGGACCGAGGAGTAAACTATCCGAAGAAAGAGGATTTTTCGCCCTCAGGTTACTGTCTCTTCCTCAACACAAAGAATGTCCGTTCAGACGGTTTCAACTTTTCAGAGATGGAGTTCGTCTCGAAGGAGAAAGATCAAGCTCTAAGGAAGGGAAAGCTCCAGCGCGGTGATGTCGTGCTCACTACACGCGGGACGATTGGAAACACAGGTCTTTACGATGAATCTGTTGAGTTCGACAACATTCGTATCAATTCCGGAATGCTCATTTTCAGGCCAGATACTGCAAAACTGTCTGGGAGCTTCCTCTTCCATTTCTTTCAATCCGAGAACTTCCGCACACAGAGGGATGCGATTGTTTCAGGTGCTGCCCAACCACAGCTTCCGATTAGAAGTCTAAACGAGGCAACAATCCCCGTCCCGCCCCTCGCCACTCAGCAAGTCATCGTCGCCGAGGTCGAAGCCGAGCAGGCGCTGGTCGCCGCCAACCGCGAACTGATCGCCCGCTTCGAGAAAAAAATCCAGGCCACCCTCGCCCGCGTCTGGGGGGAAGATGAAACCGCAGCCGTGGAAACTTAACATGTGGTACAAGTCGGGAGAAGGTTATGAATTATTCTGAAAAATACAAACCCCTGCTATTTACGTTATGTATTCTGATTTTTATAATTGCGGGCAAGGTCTTCTCCCAGGATCAAAATGAAGTACAATCTTCATTCAAAAAGAAAGCGGGGCAGTTTGAAAAATTCTTTTTGGCAGCCCCCAAATTATTGGAAAAGGAAACGTTTATAACATCTCCGACGGGACATATCTTTTATTATCAGTGCTTCAAAGATTGTAAGATATCGTACGACGTGCAAAAAACAGATTCATCGGTATCCCCGTATATGGGTTATATTTTTGTAGTCTATAAAGAGACGAGATCAAATTTATGCGGCGACTTCATGTCGGGATATCCAAACAGGCGGTGTTATACCACCGCGGAGGAGGCACGAAAGAATAGAGACCATGAAATGTGTTATGACCTTGTGGACTTTCGGTCCGCAAAATTCGTTTTTGCATTTGAAAAAAAATGGGTATTCAAGGACGTGACGTGGGGCGAGTATGATAAACCTCATGTATATTTCTTGAATGCGCTGGGCAAAGCTCCATCGGACAGGTTTTCTTATGTTGAAGATAATGATTTCTGGAAAGAATTAATTGAATAGATGTGTTCTATTTTTTGTATACGTCCCGTCGATGGCCTATCCTGAGAATCAGCACATCTTCTCCCGCAAGCGCATAAATGATTCGATAATCACCGATTCGATATTTTCTGAGTCCCGCAAACTGACCCTTGAGAACAGGACATACATCCGGTTTTTTTGAGAGTTCACGTTCAATCTGATCAAGCACCCTGCGGGCTTCTGCCTTCGAGAGCGCCTTCAGATCGCGGTGGACGGACTTCTTATAGACAATATTATAGGCCAAGGGATTTTCTCAGTTCTTTGCCTGACACCATAGGATCGGTCTTGTCATGAAGCCGATCAAGTGCGATCTGTAGATCCGCATAGTCTTCAATGTAGGATTCCAGCGCCTTCTGGATGATAAAAGAACGAGGGCGTTCCGTTTCTTTGGATATTAAATCCAAATGCGCAATCAGTTCATCGGATATCCTGACTGATATAGCCGTTGCCACCATACACCTCCCCACTATTAATGTATTACGTTGTAATTATCGTATGACAACACACACATTGTCAAGAATATTTACCGAATTCTTGCTACCGCGGTGTTTCGATGGGTCGCGTCGTGCTGATTGTTCTATAGATGTTTTGCGCACGGGCCAGGCAACTGAACGCCTCATCGATTTTGTTCATCTTGAGATACAATCCCGCCATGTTGGTCAATGTCTGGGCCACGCCGAGGCTTTCGGGTCCCAGAGATTTTTCATAGATGTTCAGGGCGCGTGTATATAACGGTTCCGCCGGCTCATACTGGCCAGTTTCGAAATACAATTGACCAAGAACATTCAGCGAGGTGGCCACATAAGGATGGTCCGCGCCGAACCTGTTTTCGGCCGTGGTGACGGCCTGGCGGGCGACGGGGATGGCCTGGTCGCTCTGGCCCTGCCGATACAGCGACATGACCTCTGCATATAATTCATTCCATTGGTTACAGTGTGCGGATGCTGACTGTGGCGTGAGAAGCGCCAGATACCCGATAAGTATGAGGGGAATTATTCGTGCGTTCATTGCGCGCCCTGTGGGATTCTCGTGACGGTCCCGCTATCATGATATCGCCCCCCAGGGTATTCCCGGCATACGTATCAGTCAGAAACTTTCCTGCGTTTCCGTTCCCTCTTATTTTCATTGTACCACATATCAGGTCATGATGCTGCCCCCGAAGGCCGTGGAGTGAGGTAAAAGTTATCGTTCGCAAAAAGTAACGCTTTTCGTTACTATCGGTAAAATAATCATAAAGAGAACAGGCAGTAGGTGCTGGCATGTATGTCAAACCACATGCGCGCGGGTTTATAATACCGGCCGCGGGCATACACGATGGTGCCCCAGTGCATACGGAATGTTCACCCGGATAATACGCACCCGGCATATTGCAATGAATTGGAGGGAAGACCATGAAAGTTCTTTTTTCTTTGGGATTTGCCGATATCAGGGAAACACAGGACGGAATGATATCGATGCTGAAGACGCTTGGCGTGGTGGAGGGGATGAAAACGATATGCTATGCCTCCAGCAGGCATTTCGCCGCCATGATACGCGGTGAGGGGTGCTACCCCGAAAAAGGGAAACGGCGCATCTGGTTTAAGCTTCATTACCTGAAGCAGGTGTATGATTATTTAAGAAAGAGGGATGTAGCGACGGCCGACCGGCGGTTTGAGAAAATCATCAAAGGTCCCACGCTGAAATTTATCGGGCGGGTGATACCGCCGTCCCGGAAATTTACGAAGGATTTCATGCTTCACCATGTCTGGCCGAATCTGGTTGCAAACGATTACAATATCGAGGGGAAGGCGCTCCCGCCTGTCGGGAATTCGGTGTCACTGGACGTGCGGCGGTGTTTTTTAAACGAGGTGGCAAGAGATGTGGGGCTGATGCCGGTGGCGGACCGGCTGTGCCATGGCGATTATATTTTCTGGGAACACTATCACCCCAATGTGAGATTCTCGCGGACAAAGACCCTGATTAACGGGGATGAGTACTGCGATCATACGCTTACGTGGGTGGAGTAAGAGTCACCTTTTCCCCCGGGGACTGGATGCCCGCGGACAACATTCCCCATTTCTTGACGCAGGGAGGGCTGTGTGTTAGAAGTAAGCAATCCATGGCAGCTGTCTTTTCTTAGAATGTCCCGCATTTTCGAAGTGAGGGAGTGATGAGTGCTATCTTTAAAACCCGCATCTTAATAATCGCTGCCGTTTTTATTCTCGCTATTCCCGGAACCTGTTTTTCAGAACCGGATGTCTATGAACCCGATAACTTCGCGACGAAGGCAACCGCCATCACGACGGACGGCACCTGGCAGCATCACTCGATTGATCCCGCAGCCGATGACGACTGGGTGAGCTTTGAGGCCGTGACAGGCACCACCTATATTATCGAGACTTCGAACCTGCGCTTCGGCTGTGATACCTACCTTTTCCTCTTTAATACCGACAGGATCACGAAACATGACCAGGACGATCAAGGCGGGAGTGAGCAGGATGCATCAAAGATTGTGTTCAAATGCATCACTTCAGGCACATATTACATCTATATCAGAGATTTCTGGCCATACGGCACAGGGGAATATTCCATTTCGGTAAGAGTATCGGGAGGAGAAACTCCCTTCGATGCGTATGAGCCTGATGATGTCTATAAAGAGGCACAGCTCCTGGAAGATGACAGGACCCAGATGCACACCATATCACCCGATAATACGCACGACTGGTTTTATGTTGATGCGTGGGCAGGCAGGGAATA
>JAPLJO010000122.1 GCA_026388515.1 Deltaproteobacteria bacterium
TACCGCGGAGTTTCGAAGGGTGGAACTTGAAGAGGCGATGGCCGAGGTATTTCCGCCCATCGTCATGACCAGTGGTGAACCACTGGAATCAACACCGGAACAGCCGCCCGTTGAAGTGGCAACGGCACCACCGGAACCTCCCCCTGCAAAGCCGGCTCCCGCCGTTCCGGCACCTGCGAGTCCGCCTCCTGCACCACCGGCACCGGTTGCCGTGTCACCGCTTCCACCGTCAGTGGCGCCTTCGGCACCTCCTGTGGTTGTCGCGTCGGCACCTGTCCAACCCGCACCGGCAAAGCCACCTACGGCTCCTCCCGCGCCGCCAGTGAAACCGCCTGCACCTCCCGTGACAATCGCAACGGCCCCCATCGAACCGGCACGCCCGGAACCTGTGAAACCGGTAGCGGTATCTCAGACATCCACTCCGCCGGCGCCGGTAAAAATGCCCCCGGCACAGGTAGCGGTGCAGATGCCCGCGGCACCCGCGCCCCCGAAGCCCGTCACCTTCGGGAACCTGCTCTTCCCGGAGAACATCGATTTCGCGTTCCCGCCCGCGACCATCACTACCACAAACGATCTTTACAGGGATGAAAACGGCACGCCCGGCGAACGCATCGCGACGAGCGACATGGTTGACGCCGAGGCGCTCTCTCTCAGGCCGGGGTACCGGTGGCAGGATTTCCCCTTCGCCGGGGATGTGGTCGTCCTCGAACCCGGGAGCTACTGGATAGGGCTGGGATATACGGGAGATCCCATCATCAACTGGTATTTCACTTACGGAAAGCCCGTGGGACCGTTCCATGGAACCCGCTACAAGGGTGTCTATGAAAAGAACTGGAGCGGGGCGATGGCCTATGAATTCAACTACCGGGTAACCGGTATCACCCGCTGATTTTTGTTCGCACCCCGGGATTATCCGGCAGAGGGATGTACACTCACGAACCGATGAACCGGGGTTTCCTTTTTTCAGAGAACGCCACGAAGGATTCGATGAGGTCATTGGAAGGAACCACGTTGGCGCTCAGAGAGGCCACGTATTCCAGTCCATCGCCGATGGATTTCCCCACACCGTAATTCAGCACCGCTTTCGAGGCCTGCACCGCGATCGGAGGATTTGCCGCGATGTCGAGAGCCATCTTCGCCGCACCCGCTATCAGTTCCTCGTGGGTTTTGAAGACCTCGTTGACGAGAAGGATTTCCCGTGCGCGTGCGGCGCCGATGTTTTGTGCCGTATAGGCGAGTTCCCGGGCGATGCCCTGGCCCACGATGAGAGGAATCCGCTGCAGTGATCCGAGGTCGCATACAAAGCCGACCGCCGCCTCGCGAAGGGAAAATACCGCATCTTCCGTGCAGAGCCTGATGTCACAGGCCGTAATCATGTCGAGGCCGGCACCGATGCAATATCCGTGAACAGCAGCGATGACCGGCTTTCTGCACTTCTCGATGCAGGTATTGGCATTCTGCATCTGACGTATCTTTGGAAGAAGCCGCCATTTCACCCCGCCCTTCTGATCGGCCTCGCCGATTTCCGGCACGGCCTGCGCCATGGCAATGAGGTCTATCCCCGCTGAAAAACAGGAGCCCTTCCCGCTTATGACGACTGCACGGATATCAGAGTCTTTATCGAGATCATCAAAAATCGCAATCGGCTCCCGGAAGGCGGGAAGATTCATGGCGTTTTTCTTGTCCGGCCGGTTCAGGTACACCCATGCGACGGGTGGTTTTTTTTCCACGAGATAAAATTCATGCCGGCTCATATGCCCTCCTGACAGCAGGTAATGTGCGCTGTTATGATGCCACTGAATAAATAAGACGAGTGAGGAAAAATACGTACTTCATGCGGCTATTTCCGGACCGTCACCCGGTCTCCATCAATGAGCCCTCCCTGGCCTTCCGTGATGACGGTCTC
>JAPLJO010000099.1 GCA_026388515.1 Deltaproteobacteria bacterium
ACGAAACATGACCAGGATGATCAAGGCGGGAACGAGCCGGATGCGTCAAAGATTGTGTTCAAATGCATCACTTCAGGCATATATTACATCTATATTAGAGATTTCTGGCCAGACGATACGGGGGAATATTCCATTTCGGTAAGAGTGTCCGGAGGAGAAACCCCCCTCGATGCGTATGAACCTGATGATGTCTATAAAGAGGCGCAGCTCCTGGAAGATGACAGGGCCCAGATGCACACCATATCGCCTGATGATACGCACGACTGGTTTTATGTTGACGCACGGGCAGGCAGGGAATACGCCATCGTAACGACGGACGCGAGGGGTGAGCCCTGCGCATATACCCATACGTATCTTTATGGCACGGACGGCAATTCTCTCATTGATGATGAGCCGGGGACGAATCAGCTGCTCTGGCAGTGTACTGAATCGGGCACCTATTACGTGGAAATCGTCGGCGATGGTGTGACGAACGACTATTACTTCATCCTTCTGGCGAAAAATCCTGACAAAGCCGCTGACAAATCGGGCAGAACCTCGGCGGGGGGATGTTTTATTCGAAGCCTGTCAAATTGAAAGAGCTCACACACCCCTTCAATCTCACATCACAAACCTTACTATAGGCACACCCTCATTACCTGATCGATATCGGTGTGTCCCATGAATACCTTCCTGATACCGTCCATACGATCCACGAACTTTGATGCCGACATGATGGTATTACCCGTGGAGGCAATAATCTCTTCAAGCCAGTCGAGATGCCGGGGCATGATCATCCGGGCGGGTTTTTTCAGAAGCACTATTTTTTTCATGGAAGAAAAAAGTTTTTTTAACGTAGAGGAATTTCAATAGCCGTCTGTATCTTCTCATGAAGACATGCAGGTAAAGTATAGAAATCAGCACCTTTCTGAAATGACTGTTCTTCTATTTTAGCATGGACGCATGATACAGCAACCACGGTATGCGCTACCATAGGAGTCGCGGAAGTTTGCGTAGCCCTGCTATAGGAAAAATCACGTCCTGTAAGGCTTTCCTCAGGTGTGGCTGTTTACAGTCAAAAAGAGGGGACCGTGAAGCTGTCCCAAAGGACGCCCGAACTGGCATACTTTTTGTAACTTATCAATATTATTGACAATATATTCGTGCGTACTTCTTGTGCAAAAAGGAAATAGTAACGACTTATGAAGCATTTACATAGTTCATCAACATGGTTATCAACAAGTCTGTAAACACGTCTGTGGATTAAGGGAAATTGACGGAAAAAGCATCCATATTGCATGCACGTTTTATGTGTGCAGGCGTGTGCCCGGTTGACGTGCTCTTAGAAAAGCAGAATGAAAATCAATGAAGAGTTCTTACTTACTCCCCAGCAGGGACATCCTGTCGAAGTACACTTCATTCCGGTGGAGCCTTTCGCCCTGAACGATGACGAGGTCAATGCCGTCTATTTCATAGGTCTTTCCGCCGGAGACGGGGGTGAGCGTCGCGTGCCACAGAAAGGCGCATCCGTTCCCGTCCCTGAACAGAAACGCCTCCCGCAGCGACCAGTGCATCTTCCACTGTTCAAAGAGCTTCGCAAGATAGCGGCCGAACTTCTCTTTTCCCCTGACGGGACCGCCGGTATTGGGGTCCTGGTAGATGCAGTCCTCCGTGTAGCAGCCAAGCACTTCGTCAACATTCTGATTGTTCCAGGCCCGAAGGGTCTTTTCGGTCATTTCCATCATCAGTTTTTCGTCCATTTCAGTGCTCCTTTTCTTTATCTGACCACCGTGATTCCCGCGCAGGCGGGAACTCGGCTTTCAATTTTTCCTGCCGAAGGCAAACCGGAACTGACCGGCGCAGCTTCCACTCTCCAGCATCCGGCAGCGGACGGGCTCCCCCGTCACTTCGAATGAAAGTCCGAGACTTTCACACCAGCACCGTATCCGGTAAATGACACCGCATTCGTATTTTTCAATCATGCCGATTCTCGATATTCCCCTGTAGGCGAAACATTTTCCCGGCGCGAACTCCCAACGAAGTACGTTTTCCTCGGGAAATGACATGGTCGCGTTCATGAACGCCGGGATGAAGAAGGTCGCCGCACTGGTGCAGAATTCCCTGAATTCTTCAAACGTTTCAATCTGATCCTTTGTGCCGAAGGCCTTTTTCATCCTTCCCACTTCCATCGGGGCCAGGAATCTGATTGCAGATTTGTTAAGCCTGTTCGCGGTTTCAATGCCGAACTCCTGAACGCAACTGTAGAACCACGCCCCGTCGTGGGTCATCCAGCAGCGGTTGAGCATGTCGACGATTTCTCCCCTGCCGAGCTTTTCCAGTATTGCTTCCGAATTACTCATGTTTCCTCCATGCGCGTGATGAAATATGCATCCCTGCTTCGTAGAGTTCCGGGCTTCCGCAGTCGCGGGGGTGACGACTACCGGACTCTTTTTACGAAGCTATCAGTGCCTACTGTCGAGCATCTCCGAAAAAGCCTCCAGCCGTGTTTTTACCTGTTCCGGGGCATATGCCCTCGGATCGGCGATATCCATATCGACGACAAGCAGGGGAATATCACGGGCGGCGAGTGCGTCGCTCATGGCTCGCAGGGCTGTTTTCGAGTGACGGCACGCCGGGGTGGAAAAAAGTATCGCACTGTCGAAGCCGTAGTCATGCTTCAGTGTGTTCAGCCCTTCAAAGCGCCTTGCGAGAGGGCCTATAAAGGGATTCCTGAGACACTTGAGTGCGAGCCCTTCAAAGGGGCTCTCTTCGTCAATCTCGTCCCAGTACATGCGGTACGTTTCGCATAATGCCACACTTATCTGTCTCTCTCTCAGAATTTCGAAGAGATTTGAGGGATATACCGGGAGCCAGGCGAACCAGTACACGCGGTGCCGCTCGGGGCGGAGCTTGCCCGCGCCGATTCTCGCCTGAAGTTCTTCGATGATGATGTTGTCCAGGACCTCTTTCGTGGGATATCCGTCAAAGAGGTGCCCGTTAATCGAGTACCCGATGAGGTCCGACCCGTTCCACGGTGTGGGGCTGTGCTTCAAAAGGTCCAGGATTTTGAGTGTGGCCTTCCGGGAGCGGTTTGAGCTGCGGATGGCCTCCTTCAACCGGTCCTCATCAAACGAATGCCCGGCCGTTTCGGCAATCCGCCCGGCGATGCGGCGGAGCTGTGTTTCCACGTATCTCAACGATTCGCGTGTCACCTCCTGGGGTACATCGAGAAGAAGCGATTCCTTTCCAAGAAGACAGGCAAGCACGTCGTTCGCCTTCGCCTTGCCTTCACAGTAGAATGAGGTCGTAATGAGAAGGTCCGGCTCCGGAAAATAATTCTTGAAGACGGCGCCGAGACTCACACGGTGGAATGAACAGAGATCCGTGGAATATCCCCTGCCCTCCGCTTCGGCCATGACGGGTACACCCTGGTCGGCGGCAGCAAGAAGTGTTCCCGCGATTTCGAAATCGAAGGGAACCACATCGCAGGCTGCGAGTATCTCCATGGGAAAAGCATACAGTGACGTGTAGACGACCCTGCTTTCCGGCTCGAAGGCCTTGAGAAAGAGATTCGCCCATTCATGATACCAGAGGGCGCGGAAGCTTTGCTTCGCCTTGAGCGCCTCGCCCGTCTGTGCCGCCATCATGTTTAGAACGGTCTTAAGCATGAACTTTTTCTCCTTTGAGCATTTCAAGAAACGCCTCGATCCGCGTCACGGCTTGGGCGCTCAATCCATCGGGGTCGTGTTCGATAGCAAGAAAGGGAACACCCGCCCTGTCTTTCAGGAGCGGCAATTCATAGAGGAGTGTGTCGCAGTATTTCGGCGTCAGGCAGATTACACCGTTCGCCCGGGATTCACGGATGAGCGTTCTGAGGTAGTCGATGCGTTCGCCCATTCCGTCCATGCGTGCACAGGGAGATTTGAGAAGGTATCGTTCCGCGAGCGCAATGACCGGGTCGGACCCGTCCTCGTGCACTATGGTCCTGAAGTACCGCTCCCCAATGCAGGAATCGAGGGCTACGATCCTGCCTCTCGCCTGCTCAATATGCGCGATGACCTCCGGCTGGTGGAAGGCGTTGCCCGTGAGCACCACCCGCGGTATTTCACTTGGAAGTGGAGTATCCTCTGTGTTTTTAATAAATGTTTTCAGCGATTGCGAAAAAGCGTCCGGCTTCGTTCGTCCGGCCTCCCGGCAAAGGTCGAGAAGTGCAAGTCCCCCGATTCCCCTGCCCTCATTCTTCTGGATAATGAAGACCTCGGACATGAGGCGGCGGACGCTATTGCATTCCCGGATTGCTGTTTGAAGTTGTTCCGTCGTCACGGGTCTTCCCGAAAACTCCCTTTGCATGTCGTCAATGAGTTTCTGCAGTGAAAAGGCAAAACAGGATATCGAATCAGCTTCTTTTTTCTTCGGAATATCGAGAAAAAGAACGGGTATGTTTCGGGCATGCGACGAAAGAATATCCGCGAGCCGCCGCATGCCGTCACAGGAATCGGCAAGGATAATACCGTCGAGATGATCGTATTCACCGCGGAGTGCCTCCGAGAAAATACCCTTTATGTGGCAGCACGTGGCGGAAGCAATGTACGCGTCCGCATCCGCGGAGACCCTCTTTGGGAGAAGCCGCCACGGCACCATGCCTCCGGCGAGGATAATCTCCACGGGCACATACGAACAGGCATAACCGATATGCCTTTCTTTTTCAGGAATGTCCTGAATCATAATGCACCTCCATCAAGCGGTATGCGGGGTAAGGTTTTTTCCGCCGCCTCCCCGCATGTATAATCCCTCACTCATCGCGCTTCTCTGTCGCTTCCTGCCGAGAGTGCGCACCACGCAGCCTGGCCGAATTCCCTCGCCGCCGTATCGAGGGATGTCACCGTATGGGTGGCAAGATAATGGTGCAGGAATTCCTGGCATGGACCCAGAAGAATGCAGGGATAGAGGTCGGGAGGAAGGCGCTTGAGCGCTCCCGCCCTGACATGTTTCTGAAACCACGCAGCAATACGTCTGGCAAAATCCACGTTCATTTCCTTAAATTGTTTCTCCGTGGAGCTCATGAAATCGGCGTGACGTTTCTGGAAAAGAAACCGGGTCCACTCGGGATTTTGCTTCGCCCATTCGAGGTGATAGCGGATTATTGCAAATACCCCCTCGCGTGCATCCTCGTGACGTTCGAGTACATCGACAAGACCCGCCTGATAATCTCTGATCCCTTCGATGTAGACCGCCCTGGCGAGCTGCTCCTTGTTCCCGAAGTGATGGTAAATGCTCCCGACGCTGGCCTTCGACCGGCGGCGGATATCCGTAATGCTCGTTTCATTGATTCCCTGCTCGGTGAAACAGGCGAGCGCCGCGAGGATTATCTCCTTTCTGCGTGATTCGGACCGAGAATGGGTCGCCCCGGTTTTTTTTACCATTACCACCTCCGTTAGAATCATATTTTAGAATAAGATTCTAATCAAGTAAAATTTTTCCGTTTCTACAAACCCGCTCCAGGCTCTGCGTCTGCTGTCACTGTAAAATGATGAACGACGGTCAGAAAATATCTGCCGCCGTGACAGCTGCGTTCAAAAGTGTGAACGCAGATAATTCAGTATAGTCAAATAGTTAAGTGTTTTTTCACAGACGCGGCATCTCATGATTATGTCAATATAATTCCTTGACATTTACAATATGGACATGTTATGCACGCGGCGGTTTTAAAAGAGCTTTTCCGCAAAATAGTTTTTCCATATTTTGCAAACAATAATGAAAAGGAGATGGGATGATGAGCGAGAACTTTAAACGTTTCCTTGGTGCTGCAGCCGTAGCGCTTTGCCTTCTGTTCCTTGCAACACCGCTTCTTGCAAGCGAAGCAGACCTGAACATCCCTGTGCTGACTGATGCGCAGAACAGCCTTCTGATGTTGGGGTTTGTAGTATGTTTCCTGGGCATGGCATTCGGTATCATGATGTACCTCAAGGTCAAGAAAATCCCCGCCCACAAGTCGATGCTCGATGTGGCGGAAATCATTTTCCAGACCTGCAAAACCTACCTGATTCAACAGGGCAAACTCCTGTTGATCCTTTTTGCCTTCATTGCGGTGTGTATCGCGTACTACTTCGGATTCCTCCAGCATATGACAGTGAGTAACGTCCTTCTCGTCCTGAGCTGGACCGTAATCGGCATTCTCGGTTCCTATGGTGTGGCCTGGTTCGGTATCAGGATGAACACACTCGCCAATGCCCGGATGGCCTTTGCCTCCCTTGAGGGCAAGCCCATCAAGCTTCTGGACATTCCCCTCATGGCAGGTATGAGCATCGGCGTTCTTCTCGTCTGCGTAGAACTCATAATGATGCTCATCATCCTGGTCTTCATGCCCCGCGACGTGGCCGGTGCCGCCTTCGTCGGTTTCGCCATCGGTGAATCACTCGGCGCCAGCGCACTGCGTATCTGCGGTGGTATCTTCACGAAGATCGCCGATATCGGCTCCGACCTCATGAAAATCGTCTTTACCATAAAGGAAGATGACCCCCGGAATCCCGGTGTGATCGCCGACTGTACGGGTGACAACGCGGGTGACAGCGTGGGTCCCACGGCGGATGGCTTTGAAACCTACGGTGTGACCGGTGTGGCGCTCATCAGTTTCATCGTACTGGCAGCCTTCCCGCAGTACCAGGCGGAACTCCTGGTCTGGATATTCGTCATGCGTATCCTCATGATCGTGACCTCCATCGGCTCCTACTATATAAACAGAATCGTCACGAATTTAATTGTAGGAAACAAGGAAAAGATTAATTTCGAAGCCCCTCTGACCTCTTTGGTATGGATCACCTCAATTGTGTCGATCATCGTGACCTTCGCCGCCAGCAAGTGGCAGCTGGGTCATCTTGAAAATGATCTCTGGTTCAAGCTCTCGGTGATTATCAGTTGCGGTACCATTGCCGCGGCACTGATTCCTGAACTGGTGAAAGTCTTTACAAGCTCCAAATCGAGACATTGCCAGGAGGTCGTTACCGCGGCGAGAGAAGGCGGTGCTTCGCTGGATGTCCTCTCCGGTTTCGTGGCCGGCAATTTCGCCGCTTTCTGGATTGGACTTTCCATTTTCATGCTGATGGGCATCGCCTATTTCACAAGCACCTTCGGACTCAACGCGTTGATGATTTACCCCTCCGTCTTTGCGTTCGGTCTGGTTGCCTTCGGCATGCTGGGGATGGGACCCGTGACCATCGCGGTCGACAGTTACGGCCCGGTGACGGATAACGCGCAGTCCATCTATGAGCTCTCCCTCATTGAAACCATTCCCAACATTGAGTCGCAGATTCAGAAGGAATTCGGATTCAAGCCACGGATGGATGTGGCCAAGCACTATCTGGAAGAGAACGACAGCTGCGGCAACACCTTTAAGGCAACGGCAAAGCCGGTGCTCATTGGAACGGCCGTCGTCGGTGCAACGACGATGATCTTCTCGCTTATTCTGCTCCTGAAAAAGTCCCTGGGAATTGAGCCTGAGATGATCCTGAACCTGCTCAATCCTTACACACTCCTCGGGCTGCTCTGCGGGGGCGCGGTCATCTACTGGTTTACCGGCGCCTCGACCCAGGCCGTCGTGACGGGTGCCTATCGCGCCGTCCAGTATATCAAACAGAATATCAAGCTGGATGATAACGCCAGCCTGAGCGCGTCAACGGAAAGCTCAAAGGAAGTGGTCAAGATCTGTACGATTTACGCGCAGAAGGGAATGTTCAACATCTTCATCGCCATCTTCTGCTTCGCCCTGGCATTTGCATTCCTGTCGGCGCCCGTTTACTCCATCGACTCAGCAGCATTCTTCATCAGCTACCTGATTGCAATCGCCGTATTCGGTCTCTATCAAGCACTGTTCATGGCAAATGCCGGCGGATGCTGGGATAATGCCAAGAAGGTTGTTGAAGTGGACCTTAAGGAAAAGGGAACGCCTCTTCATGCGGCGGCGGTTATCGGTGATACCGTCGGTGATCCCTTCAAGGATACCTCATCCGTCTCCCTGAACCCGATCATCAAGTTCACCACCCTTTTTGGACTGCTGGCAATGGAAATCGCCATCGCCCCTGATATGCTGGGTGTGGCCTATCCGGTAGGCGTAGCATTCCTGCTGGTGGCACTGGTGTTCGTGTACAGATCCTTCTATTCAATGAGAATCCCTGTAGAGAAGTAATCCACACTGCATGCTGACACAAAGGGGAGGCCGGAATCCGGCTTCCCCTTTTTTTGTGAATTCAATCCTGCCATTTATGGCGTGGAGATACTGAGCTGATTTTCTAATTCATTTTAATGCTTGACATTCAATGTAAGGTATGAAAAAAGGCAAACTGAAGTTGGATGGGAACATTTTGAAGTGCAAAGGTAAGCCACCATGTCTCATACAATCCCGGTGGCTTTTTCTTTCTGTCATAATGGTAGTCCGACTTTGAAAACTTGAGAAAGGAGGATGCCAGCTATGCCAGAAGGAACAGTAAAATGGTTTAACGAGCGTAAGGGCTTTGGGTTCATCGCAATGGACGGCGGTGATGACGTATTTGTTCATCACAGTGCCATCAAGGCCGACGGTTTCAGAACGCTTCAGGAAGGCCAGCGCGTGACATTCGAAGTGCGCCAGGGACAGAAGGGTCCGGCTGCGGACAATGTAAAGCCGCTGTAACAAAAAGCTGACGCAAACCAAGGCACTCCCCCGTGATATATTCACGGTGGAGTGCCTTTTTTTATCTCCTCAATCTTCTTCATCCCGCCATGCAGACAGACCCCTTTCCGGCACGCGGTTTTCCGCTCCAACGCGAGACGTGGCAGCGTTATTTCTCGCCATTTCATTCCACATCCAGCAATCAGAGGGTCACGGCCGGATAATTTCCCTGCGTAAGATGTACTGTGACGAGGTGAATAATTCTGTCAGGTACCCAAAGGAATCACGTAGAACATGACAGCTATGAAATGGCAGATGCTGCCGGCAAGGACAAAGAGATGCCAGACGGCATGGGAGTACGGAAGATTCTTCCACAGGTAAAATAAGGCCCCCAGGGTGTAGGCCAGCCCTCCTGATACAAGCCAGACAAGTCCGCCGGGGGGGAGATTCTGAACGAGCGGCTTGATTGCAATCACCACGAGCCAGCCCATAAGGATGTATGCCAGTGTTGCCATGAGTTTGAAGCGATGGACGAAGAATATCTTGAATACAATCCCTATGACGGCAAGTCCCCATACCACACCGAAGAGCGTCCATCCCCATCCGCCGCGGATCGTTACCAGGGTGAACGGCGTATAGGATCCCGCAATCAGGAGGTAAATGCAGGCATGGTCGATGATTTTGAAGATATGTCTCAGGCGGGGGGATCGTGCACTATGGTAGAGCGTTGAAGCCGTGTAAAGAAGAACCATGGAACTTCCGAAGATACTACAGCTCACCACATGGCGGGGCGTTCCAGAGATGCTTGAGAAAACGACCAGGAGCGTCAGACAGACGAGACTGATCATGATTCCGGCACCGTGAGTGATGCTGTTGGCCATTTCCTCGTAGACACGTGTTTTCGTGTTCATCCGGCGTTCCGTTTACAGGAAAGAATATGCGGCATTACTGAAAAAAACTTTAGATTAATATCGCACGACGTGCCTGCACGGAAGGGAGGAACAATTGGTCACTGTAGTCTTCGAGGTCTTCCGGGGAAGGCTCTCCTGCGGGAGGTGATTTACGTTACCCTGACTGCACGAACCATGTCAACCAATTTTGTCCCTTTTCACTCATGAAAGACTATCGCATCAGAAACCAGGGAAGTCCTTTCGCCGTGCGCATCTGTTCGTCTTTTTCTTGACATGGCGTACCCTTTCACCTACAAGAAAAAAGCCGGTCGACCGGCAATCCTATTCAGGCTCAGAGTTTGGGAGATATACATTGTACACTATGAAATGCAGTTTCATGAAGAGGATATCGAACATCAGGCGCCTTTTCATTTTTATCATAGCTGTTGCCGTCATTCTTTTCACTCACCCAGAGGCAGCACTCGCAGGCGCAAAAGTGTCTTTACCCGCCGATGCCGGCATAGGAGAAACCACCGTCACCTGGCATGAGGGCCCCCGCATCATGCGGGCCCGCATGGCACTCGATCAGATGGCAGTGATAACTGAAAAGGGAATCACCCCCGATAAAGAGGGGGCACGCGGACTCTTCCATCCCGCAGCCCGCGCGGAAAAAAGCGATTCACTGATTCTTCTTCGTTCGCCTGAGACATTTTCGCGGGAAGTCATCCTTGAAAAAATCCACGCCGTCGGTGCGCTCGCCGGCGTCGCCGGCGCATCTCCTGTATTCTTTCGAGGCGCCACCTGCCTCATACCCACGGGACGGATCATCTGTCGGTTTCGTGATTCCGTGGCCGATGATGCTGTCGTGGCTCTCGAAAAAAAATACGGCCTTGAAAAAACTGATAAGAACCCGGGAAGAATTCGTCATCTCATCTACCGCGCCGCCGATCCCCTGCGCTCCATCGAAATTGCCGAAGCCCTCGCCGCCGAGGAGGGCGTTGAATTCGCCTATCCCGACTGGCTGAGATCGAGATCGAAAAAAACTTTGCCGGATGATACCCTCTTTAAGGACCAGTGGCACCTCAGAAATACCGGACAGAACGAGGGCACACCGGGTGAGGATATCAATGT
>JAPLJO010000132.1 GCA_026388515.1 Deltaproteobacteria bacterium
CTCCCACCTCGCCGCCCAGTGCCGAGGCGAGAGTCCGCACCATGGCGAACCCCTCGGCAGAGCCGGCACCAGCGCCGCCCACGACGACCACATCGGCCTCCTCGAGTTTCTTGTGCTCTCCCGCATCGAGCGCGGATGAGATAAGCTTTGCCTTCCTGGGTACCGTGATGTCGGCGAGCGGCCGGGTCACGACGGTGCCGGGCGTTCCCGGCGCTATGGAGGGGGTGATCCCGTGGGCCTGTACGGTGGCAAACCCGGTGGCGTTGTATCCTTCGGTATAGGTTATCTTTGCGAGAATCTCCCCGCCCCAGGAGGGGCAGGAGGCTACCACGCGGCCTTCGCGGTACGCCAGATCCACGCAATCCGCAATCAGCCCGGCGTTGCAGAGTCGTGCCGTCCGTGCGGCGAGGTCGCGCCCGAAATCGGTCAGGGCAAAGAGCACCAGCATGGGGCCGCCGGATTCCACGGCATCGGCGATGACCGGCGCATAGACGTCGGTTCGCGCAACGACGAGAAGGGGATTGTCGAAGAGGTGCACATAATCGGCGCCGCCGGAGACGCACCGTTTCACCGCCGCGGAAGCCGGAAATGATGCCCCTCTCTTCCCGCGTGCCGTGCCGAGCGTGGACCCCATGAGGAGCGCCACAGTCGTTCCCGAAACGGACGCGGCAAGTTCACGGGCCTTCGCCAGCACATTCAGACTGAGGGTGAAGTGCCGCTCGTTTCTCCCGTCAACGAATACCCAGATTTCTTTTTGTTCCGTGTGTTTCATTGGTTCCTGTGCCGTCGGGCTCCGCCGCATCGTATCAGATATGCCCCGATTCCCTGATGTGCGAGAGGAGCGCCTCCGCCTGTTCTTCGACCGTCCCCGCAAGGAAGCGGCACTTCCGCTCACGGATAACCCGGCTCATGGAGAGCACCGCCGTGGGGGAGCCCGCCTTCCCGGTCAGTTCGGATTTCAGTGCCAGATCGTCGAGGTTCCAGAATTCCACGTGCCTCTTTTCAAAGGCGTCCTCGAGCCCCGCGAGCGGTATGTCGGGGGGTTTCGGCGCCGAGGGGTGAACCGTCAGCGCCGCAGGAAGTTCCATTTCATAGACCTCCCGGAATTCGTCGATGATACGCTCGACCCTGATGAGTGCGCCTTTTTTCTTCACCGAAAGCGCGCCGGTGACGGCGGGGATATCGCACATGACGGCGGTCTGGGGTCCCACCTGGCCGGTATCGCTGTCGGCTGTCCGTGCGCCGAAGAGCACGAGATCGAAAGGAGCGAGTTTTTTCAGGGCGGCGGCAAGCGCCGTCGAGGTGGCGAGGGTATCCGAATCGGCCAGCCCCGGGTCGCTGAGAAGTATCCCCCGCGTGGCGCCCATTGCCAGTGTCTCGAAAAGAGTGAAGGCCACGCTTTCCGGCCCCATTGAGAGTGTAGTGACCTCTGCGCCCCAGTCCTTCGCCAGCGAGAGCGCCATGGCGAGCGCGGGACGGTCGAAGGGATTCAGCACCGCCGTCTCGGCGGAGCGGACGGCGCCGTTCGCCGGCGCCTTCGTCACCACCGCCTTCACACAGACCACGATGTGTCCCGGACGGGGCGAGCGCCTTCCTTTTGTCTCTCTCTGCGGCAGTGTGCGGTCTCGTTTCTTCATTCCCACGTTTTCCTGTATGGCACTATGGCCTCATCATGTGTACTCGTTCAGCACTTCGCGGGCGATTACCATGTGGTGTATCTCCGACGTTCCCTCGTATATCCTCGTTGCCCTCGCGTCGCGGTAGTATCGTTCCACGGCGTATGATTTGGAGTAGCCGTACCCACCGTGGATCTGCACAGCGAGGTCCGTGACCACGGAAGAGGCTTCCGAGGCGTAGAGCTTTGCCATCGCCGAGGCCTTCGTATAGGGTTTCCCTTCATCGCGGAGCAGGGCGGCCCGGTACACGAGGAGGCGTGCCGCCTCCACCTGGGTCGCCATCTGTGAAATCATTGTTTGAATGGTCTGGTGGCGCGCGATCGGAGTGCCGAACTGGCGCCGCTGCTGCGCGTATTTCACCGATTCGTCGAGAGCCGCCTGGGCGATACCGACGGCCTGGGCGGCGATGCCGAGCCGTCCCGTATCGAGTGCGGTGAGCCCGATCTGAAGCCCCATGCCTTCTTTTCCGAGCAGGTTCTCCACCGGGATGCGGCAGTCGGTAAGGAGAATCGAGGAGACGGGGTTTGCGCGCATGCCGCAGAGGTCTTCCACGTCGCCCACGGCAAATCCCGGCGCGCCGCGTTCCGCCACGACGACGCTGATGCCGCGGCGTCCCGCGCGGGGATCGGTCCTCGCGAAGATGAGGCACACGTCGGCGACACCGCCGTTGGTGACGAATACCTTGTTGGCATTCACGATATAGTCTTTGCCGTCGCGAAGCGCCGTGGCTTCGACGCTCGAAGCGTCGGAGCCCGCGTTGGGTTCCGTGAGGCAGAAGGCGCCGATTTTCTCCCCTCGTGCGAGCGGCGGAATCCATTTTTTCTTCTGTGCATTATTTCCGAAGGCCAGGATGGGATAGACGGCGACACTGTTATGAACGGTGACGCAGAGCCCCAGGCTTCCCGAGACCCGGGAGATCTCCTCCACCGTCACGGCGTAGCTCATGGTATCCATGCCGGCGCCGCCCAGTTCACGGGGCGCCTGGATGCCGAAGTAGCCGAGCTTCCCCATCTGCTCCACCATTTCCCAGGGGAAGCGGGCCTCCCGGTCGATATCGCCGGCAATAGGCGCGAGTTCACGCTCGCAGAACGCCCGTACCGACCGCCGGACGGCACGGCTTTTTTCAGAAAGCAGTGTGTTCATGTCGCCTCAATCGAATCCGTGACGGCAGGATTTTATTCATTAATACTCGCAGGTAGGGCGTGACGCTACCAGAAATCAGAGGGCGAGTCAATACACAGGGCCGATCCTTGACGGGAGAGCAAATACATAGATTCCTCCCCCTTTGATGGGGGAGGTTAGGTGGGGGTGTCGCAATAGGAGAAAGCAGCTTCAAAACCGTCATACCGGCGAAAGCCGGTATCCAGACGTCGTCCCGGTGAAAACCGGGAACCAGTGAAACACTGGATTCCGTGTCCCGCTTCGCTTGCACGGAATGACAAAAAAAGTAATTATGACACGGTCTCAAAGATCAGGGGACGTACACAAGGAATGGCGAAAATTCCTTTACAGGACCGGGCTTCTGGATTACAAGGCAGGGGCATTTTTCAAAGAGGCGCAATTCATGACGACGGTACCGAAGGATGC
>JAPLJO010000003.1 GCA_026388515.1 Deltaproteobacteria bacterium
CGGCGTGATCGCGACGGCGAACCAGGACCTGAACTACCTCGGCACCTCCCACCCCATCAATCTCCCCATGGGGCGGTACCGGACGGAAAGGATCCGTCAGCGGCTCCTCGAAGGCGGGACGCTGACCGTCAATTATATGAAAGACATGCACTTTGACCTGTACTCAAGGCAGGCGGAGCGCTTCATGAAGATACTGAAGCCCCTCATTCCCGATACGGAAAACGGAAAACTTCTCAGGCAATGGGACCTCCGATACAATCCGGATTCAAAAGGCGCCATGCTTTTCGAGTCGTGTTACCGCTCGCTTTTGAATATCGTCTTCGGCGACCGCGGATTCGGGCGGGAGGTGATTCGTTATGCACTCACGGAGACGAGCATCTTTCATGACTACTATGAAAACTTCGACAATATACTGGTGAGGGATTCTTCCGCCTGGTTCGACGGAAAGAAACGTGAGGACCTTTACCGGCAGGCGATTAATGAGGGATTGAAGGTGACGGCAGCGCGTTACGGCGACACACGAAAATTCATGCTCGCCCACCTCCTTTTCGGCGGCCAGATGCCGCAATTCCTCGGATATGATTACGGGCCGATAGAGCTACCCGGTTCCTGCGCGACGATACCGCAGGGGCAGATGTTCAAGGTCGCAGGCAGGACAACCACCTTCTGCCCCTCCTATCGGTTCATCGCCGATTTCAGCGAAGAGGGAATTCATACCACGCTGGCGGGCGGCCCCACGGACAGGCGGTTTTCAAAGTGGTACGTCAACGATATGAAAAACTGGCTCGAGGGCAACTACAAAATACTGAAATAGGGAGTCAAGACCTGATCCCTCGGAGAGTTTTGAGAGAAGAGGGGAGAAAACCATGCATGCATTCATCGCCGACCTGATCAAAAATGGGCCGGTCCTGACGGACGGCTCGTGGGGTACGCAGATCATGAAACGGGGCTTGCAGCCTCGTGAATCCGTCGATTCATGGAACCTCACTCACCCGGAAAAGGTGGAGGAGGTAGCTCGGGAGTACGTCGATGCCGGCAGCCGGATTATTCTGACCAACACCTTCGGCGCAAATCGCTACGTGCTCGGCAAGTTTGGCCTTGCTGACAAGGTGGCCGAAATCAACATCAAGGGTGTCGAGATCTCTAAAAAAGCCGCCGGCACAAGGGCGTATGTCTTCGCATCCATGGGGCCCAGCGGCAAGCTGCTCCTCACCAAAGACGTCACCGAGGACGACCTGAGAGAGATTTTCGAAGAACAGGCCCAGGCCATCGCAAAGGCCGCTCCTGACGCCATCGTGGTCGAAACCATGATGGATCTCGCCGAAGCCAGGATCGCCGCCACGGCTGCCATACAAACCGGACTTCCTGTCATCGCCTGTATGGTATTCGATTCCGGTAAACTCAAAGACCGCACCATGATGGGCACGACGCCCGAACAGGTGGTCGAGGTTTTCAGCCGGATAGGAGTGGACGCGCTCGGCGCCAACTGCGGACAGGGCATTGAGGGTTTCATCCCCATCTGCAGGCGCATGCGCGCCGTCACAGAGCTGCCTCTCTGGATGAAGCCGAACGCCGGACTTCCGGAAAGGGTTGAAGGACAGGTCGTGTACAGGACAACGGCACAGGAATTCGTCCGATCAGTTCCCGAACTCGTTCAGGCAGGCGCGAACTTCATCGGCGGCTGCTGTGGAACCGAGCAGGCATTCATCCGTGAGATTGGGAATACACTAAAAAACTTATAAGGAGTCTTGCATGAACCCGATTGAACGTGTGCTCAAAACGATGGAGGGGAAGCCCGTTGACAGGGTCCCCACCTTCTGCGCCATGGTCGAAGACAGAACCTTCAACGAGGTTCTGGGAAAACCGCTCATATCCCAGGAAAAGCTGATGAGAAATCCCCTGGCGCGCTTCATTCTTGACCGGTGGGGTCGAAAACTACCGAAACTCGTTTTTCAGGGCGAGGTGAACCGTGCACTGGAAAAACGCATCAGGGCTCAAGTGGAGCTCGGCTTTGATTCGGTCTGGGCCATCCTGGAAGGAAGCTTCATCGTGATCGACTCAAAGACCATGGTGCGTTTCACGGGCTCGATCTTCAACCTCCAGCCTGACGGCTATGGAAACATGACCTACATGTACCGGGGCCCTGCCTTTAAAAGCCGCGACGATTTCGAGTCGTGGCCCTATTGGCCGGATACGGACGAGGTGGCGCACAGCGCGTATAAGTTCTTCAAGAAGATCGTGTCGAAATATGGGCATCGCACCTGCTTGTTTGGCCAGGCATCTGCCTATGGTATCCATGAGTCTCTCCTCTGGGCTGTGGGATTTGAGAAGATGCCCATCTGGATCAGGCGTGAGAAGGATCTTGTGAAGCGGTTCATCGACATAAACGAGGAACTCTGTTTCAAGACCAACATGGCGCTCCTGGATGCAGGCGTGCCTGTCATCATTCAGACCGATGACTTTGCCTTCAAGTCCGGCCCGCTCATGAATCCCAAGCTCATCGACGAGCTCTTCGGCCCCTCGTACCGGCGTATCATCAAGGCCGTGCACGACCGTGGCGCCAAGTACGTGCTCCACTCCTGCGGCGACAACACCCTCCTCATCGACATGTTCATCTCCTGGGGCGTGGACGGGCTTCATGCATACGAGACAACATCGAACGCGGATATCTTCAAGGAGAAGAAACTGCACGGCGACAAGGTAACCATCATAGGCGGAGTAGGAGTGGATTACCTGCTCACAGACCGCTCAAAGGACGAAGAGGTGGTGGACATGGTGAAGAAGCTCATCAGAGAGCTTGGTCCCGACGGCAGGTTCATCATCTCCCCTGTCCACAGTTTGAGCTCCATACCCGCGCACAAGCTCAGGGTCATGGTGGATGCTGCACACAAATACGGCAGCTACCCGATATCCATATCTTGACATCAAGGAGGCAATGCTATGAAGGAATCCATCCTGGCAGTACGGAACGCAATCGACACACTCGACCTTGATGGTATCGGTACAATCGTGAATCAATGCCTGAAAGAAGGACTCTCACCGGAGGAGATCATCCGGGAGGGCATCAGCAAGGGGCTCAATATCGTCGGCCGCAAGTTCGAGGAGGGCGAATATTTCCTGGCAGACCTCATTATGGCTGGAGAAGTCGTGAGAGAAGCCATGCCAATCCTCAAGGAGAAGATGAACCCGGGCGATGCCAAGAGCAAGGGCAAGGTCATCCTTGCCACCGTCCAGGGCGACATCCACGAAATCGGCAAGAATATCGTAGGCATGATTCTCTCCGCCAACGGGTTTGAGGTAATCGATCTGGGTGTGGATGTACCGGCAGAGAAGATCATGGACACTGCAAAGACCACCGGCGCGCGGCTTATTGGGCTCTCTGCCCTGCTCACCACCATGGTGACGAGCATACGGGACGTGGTGGAAACCTCCCGGCGGGCCGGGATGCGCGACCAGGTAAAGATTGTCATAGGAGGGGCCTGCACAACGGAGACCCTCTGCAGGGAGATGGGCGCCGACGCTTACGGCGAGACGGCGATTGACGCCCTCAGGATATTCAATGACTACCGCGCAACGGCTTAACGGCGAACAAAGTCGTCCCCGCATCGCTCCCATCGCGTCAGCCATCGGGATACAACCGGCCGGTGCTATTGTGAAGGTGGCGTCGCTCATGGGCGCCTTCATGGAGACGGCGCTCATGAAAAGGCGTTAAGGCATGACGTCGAATCCTCCGGATCTCGTTATCCTCGAGGAAATCCCCTTCACTGTCGACGAAAAGGGTTTCTTTGAACTTCTCAAGATCCGGCCCGGCTCGCGCCACGCCGCCGAGCTTGCGGACATCTTCAATGAAGCCCGCACGGCAGCGAGGCCGAAGGCCGCCTTCGCCGTCGCCCCGGTGGATGACAAGTCTGATGATACCGTAAGCATTGCCGGAGTCAGATTCAAAAGCCGCATCCTCGCGGTCAACCTGAAAGATGCGAACGTGGCCTACCCTTTTATCGCCACCTGCGGACAGGAACTTGAGAAATGGTCATCGCACATGAGCGGCACGCTGCATTCCTTCTGGGCCGATACCATCAAGCTCCTCGCACTCGGTTGCGCCATGGGACACCTGGAAGCATACCTAAAAGAGCGTCTCGGTAGCGCTGCGCTCTCCACCATGAATCCAGGCTCTCTCGAGGATTGGCCGCTTACGGAGCAAAAACCCCTCTTCGGAATCATCGGCGGCGGCGCGGAAAAAATCGGCGTCAGCCTCACTGAACGCATGGTGCTTCTCCCCCTGAAATCGGTTTCAGGAATCCATTTCATATCCGAGGAGGGCTTCACGAACTGCCGTCTCTGCCCCCGGCAACACTGCGATTTGCGAAGGGAAGCCTATGAACCTGCGCTCTACACGGTCAGGTATGGATGCGGCTGATACACCCGCGAGACGTTTCAGCGAAAGAGGATATTCGGGATAAAAAAAGATAAGGCCGTCCCCGATGAGAGGCGGCCATGTCAAACCAACGCGATACATGCACAAACACCACGGGGCGGGACAATCTTAAACGTCCCCACCCCCTGTGATGCCTGAACGAACTTATGAACCAACAGGATGTTCCAGTAACTGGTTAATCGCCTTTGTACTTGAATGATACGGTGAGTCTTACACGGTAGGCGGTAATCTTTCCGTTTTCCACCGTCACGTCCAGCTTCACCACTTCTGCAACTCTCAGATCCTCGAGCGACTTCGCGGTTACCGCCAGGGCACTCTTTGTCGCATCTTCCCAGGAAGTCTTGCTCGTCCCCACGATTTCAATAATTTTGTAAATCGATGTTGCCATAGATCCCTCCTTCTGTATTTTTCATGCACGCCGGAAAACACCGTGCATGTTCACTTATACCATATAAAATGATTGATTTGATACGTATTTTTGAGCCGGGAAAATGAGGAGACGGGTCGGATTATGAGTGAAAGCAGTGACCCGATCCGGCAGGCAGTTATGGAGCCGCGTTCCCGGTTCAGGCATTTGATAGAATTCCATCTTTGAATGTGATAGAAGCATTAGAGGGGAGATCAAATTGGTATTGGAAGTATCGAAAAACAAACTAAGGAGGAGAGGAAATCATTATGTTTGAGAAGTATCAACTCGAAAAGCCGGACAATCTGCCGGAATTATTTGAAAACAGTGTGAAGAAGTTTTCCGACCGACCTTATCTCGGGACGAAGAACAAGCAGGGGGAGTACGAATGGATCTCATACCGGGAAGTCGGCCGCCGTGTCGATAACCTGCGGGGCGGTTTAGCCGGTATCGGCGTCAAGAGAGGCGATGCGGTCGGCATCATCTGCAATAACAGCGTCGATTGGGCTGTCGGCCACTTTGCCACCGTCGGTCTCGGAGCTTTCTACGTCCCCATGTACGAAGCAGAACTGACTCACGTCTGGGAATACATCATCAAGGACAGCGGCACGAAGGTCCTCTTCGTGTCGAAACCGGAGATCTATGAAAAAATCAAGGATTTTCCGTCGCGGATTCCCACCCTGGAAAAGATATACCTGATCCAGGGAGAAGGGAAAAATACAATGTCGGAGCTGGAGCGAAACGGTGAAAACAAGCCGGTCAAGGCCATCTACCCGAAGCCGGAGGAAGTGGCCGTCCTCATCTATACCTCAGGGACGACAGGAAATCCCAAGGGCGTCCTCCTGATGCACGGCAACTGGACAAGCAATCACCATGCACGGATGAAAGTTTTTACCGATTTAACCACCGACGACCGCACCCTGTCACTCCTGCCCTGGGCCCATGCCTTCGGCCTGGGCGAACTGCATACCTTCACAGCTGTCGGCGCCTCCATGGGTTTTATGGAGAATGTGACAACCGTCGTGTCAGATATGGCAGCGGTTCGGCCAACGTTCCTGCTCGCGGTCCCCCGCGTATTCAACAAGGTCTATGACACGATCATCACGAAAGTGAATGAAGCCGGCGGCATCAAGAAGAAGCTCTTCGATGCGGGTGTGGAAGCAGGCAAAGAGAAGCGTCGCCTCGCCGACAAGGGCACGTCGAGCTTTATGGTGGACCTCAAATTCAATATCATCGATAAGATCGTCTTCCAGAAAATCCGCGACCTCTTCGGCGGGAGACTCAAAGGATCCCTGACAGGCAGCGCCGCCATGAATCCCGATATTTCCAGGTTCTTTCATGATATCGGAATCCCTCTCTATGACGCCTACGGACTTTCGGAGACCACGCCGGGGATAACGATGAACGGCCCCACCAAATTCAGAATCGGCAGCGTCGGACCTGCCCTGGACAAGATCGGGGTCGTCATCGATAAATCCGTCGTGGAACCGGGAGCCACGGACGGGGAGATTATCTGTTATGGTCCCAACGTGATGAAAGGCTATCACAACAAGCCGGAAGCGACGAAAGAAATCATGACACCCGATGGCGGCATCAGGACGGGCGATCGGGGACGCCTCGATGCGGATGGGTTCCTGTGGATCACGGGCCGGCTCAAGGAACAGTACAAGCTTGAAAACGGCAAGTACGTCTTCCCTGCCGCCCTGGAGGAGGATATCTGCCTGAACCACTACGTACAGAGCGCCCTGATCTTCGGAGCAGGCCGGGAATACAACATCTGCATGATAGTACCGGATTTTGTCGCCCTGGAGAGTTATGCGGAAAAAAACAAACTTCCAAAAGATATAAAGACCCTCGTTGCCCGTGATGATATTCGGAAGATGATCACGACAGAGATTGTCGATGCCCTGAAGAAGAAATACGGCGGCTACGAAATTCCCAAGAAATTTCTCTTCCTGGCAGAGCCGTTCACCCTGGAAAACGGGATGATGACCCAGACGATGAAGCTCAAACGCCGTGTCATCACGGAGAAATACACCGACCAGCTCGAAGCGCTTTATAAAAACTGAGGCACTCTCACCGATGCGCCCGCCTGTGTAAAACGCAGGCGGGCGCTATGAAATGTCAGTTCCTTTTCCGACTTTTCCTGCCACACACAACCACCATGTCCATGAAAATCAGCCCGGTCTTATTCCCTCCCACTCCGTCCCGACAGGGCAGGCTTTCATGCATTCGATGCAGTTGTCGACATCGGTAATCATGGTCTGCCCCATTTCAATGATTACGTCCCGGCGGCGGAGGTGAGCCCGGAGCATTTTACAATATGCCGGCCATTCGCTGATTTTTTTTGGAGGAACCCTGTCGAATCCCCATGTCCAGTAATTGAAGCACGGATCCACATTATAGTTTCCATCCTTCAGCGCGCCGACGGGGCATGCGTCCTCACACCTCCTGCAGTCCGGCGGACACAGTTCCGGCGCCTGCTTCACGTCAGGCTCCAAGGCCGCCTCGGTGATAATACCGCACAGGCGCTGGTGCGGCCCGAATCTCTCGGTGAGAAGGAGATTGGACCTGCCTATCCGGCCCATCCCGGCGCTGACGGCGGCATGCTTGAATGAGAGATGTCCTATCGTCTTTGTATGGGAAAGCTTTGCTCCTGTATGCGGATCGAGCTTGTGAATTTCCACGGGTTTATCCGCCGACACGGGGAGCGTGAGATATCCCCTGCTCTCAAGAAATCTGCCGACCCTTTCGGCAACCTGATCCAGCAGCCGCGATGTCTGCATCTTGTTGCGTGTCCACAGTTTGATGTCCGGCGCATACACGGCGCCGAGACTGTGCGCCACGGCCATCACGATAACGCTTTTCGCGGAGGGAAGCAGGCTCGTGGCCGCGCGCGGCGGCCCGGCAAGAAGAAGCCCTTCGGCACTGCTTATCCCGACGAGGTCGATGCCCCCGGAAAGGATCATTTCTTTGATTGCTGACGCTTCAATCATCATGTCCCTCGTATTCCTTTCTGACAGGCGACAGCGGCTTGCTCCCCGCTCAGTCGCTCTGTGGTATACACACGCCCTGGTTCTCTCTCAAACGGATTTCAATTAGCGATTGATTTTTCCACGTCAACCTTCTATAAACTGACGCCGCCGCAACGAAGGGGGCATTCAAAGGAGCCTCGATGACAAACGGACGCATTGCCTATTTCAACGGAGAATACGTTCCCTGGGAACGCGCCACGGTGCATCTCATGTCACACTCCCTGGGCCGCGGGTCCGCCATATTCGAGGTCCTGAGCGTTCATGAGACCGACACGGGCCCGGCGGTGTTCCGCCTCGACGAACACCTGATCCGCCTCGCCCGGACGGCAAAGATGCTCGACATGGAACTTCCCCTCACCATCAAAGACCTCCAGCATGCCGTCATCAGGACCGCAACGGAGAACGGTTTTGCGCAGGGTTTTATCAAGATCATCGGCTATTACCCGCAGGTATCCTTCAATATCCTCCCCCCGCGGAAAAAAATCGATATCGCCGTCTTCACCGTTGACCCCGGGAATACGGAGATGCCTCCGTCACGCGGCGCCACGGCCTGCATATCCCGCTGGCGCAAGCTCGATCCCGGCACGGTTCCCGTCGAGGCGAAGGTGGCCGCCAACTACCTGAACGGTATGATGGCCCGGCAGGACGCCGCATCGCGCCGGTACGACTATGCCATCATGCTCGACGTTGAGGGAAACCTCGCCGAGGGCGGAACGGAATCGTTATTCATCGTGAGGAAAGGCGCCCTCTCGACCCCCGCGCTGGGCAATATCCTCGACAGCATCACGAGGCGGTCCCTTCTTGAAGTCGCCCATGCGCATGGAATTCCCACGATGGAGGAACCCATACCCTACCGCGCCCTGCAGGAGGCGGACGAGATATTCTTTTCCGGCACACCCGTGAAGGTGGTCCCCGTGAAAAAAATAGAAAGCCGGGAACTCACGAATGTCCCGGGCCCCGTGACCGCGCGCATCACCGGATTGATGGAGCACGTGGTGGCGGGCAGGGACAGGCGCTTCACGAAGTGGCTCTTCCCCATCCGGTTCTAAGACCGCCCTCCTGGTACGAAGCCATCGTCAATAATTCCAGCCCATAATGCCGAACCCGATGATGTTCATGAGAATCGCAACGCCATAAATCACGCTTACCATGATGACCTTGGCTCTTATTGTCTTGAGCCATATGACGATGACGCATGCCGCGTAGAAGTGAAAATATCCGAAGAAGTAAATGAGCCAGATGCCGGCGAATGAGCGGTACCACCACGGATACTCCCACACCAGGTGCCCGCCGATGTTGAGGACCACCTCGACGAAGACACAGAAGGCGGCATAGACAATCGCCCAGAACCACCAGTTCGAGATGCCCATAATCTTGATGCGCCGGTCCTCGAAGAGGGTGTTGTAGAAGATGATGCCCGAGATGGCGAACATGAACATGATTTCGATGTTCCACCCCACCATGGTGCGGAGCGCCGTGTCGCCCGGCGTGGTCCAGACGGCGGAGTGCTGGGTGATGGCGAAAACCCACCCGTTCCAGGTTTCATTGAAGAAATCCATCCCGAAGAGCGTGACGCCCGCGAAGATGGCATTCCAGTTTCCCGACGCCCAGGCCTTTTTCATCTCAAAGGTGTAGATGTAAAAGGTGAAGGCGAGCATGGGAATCACGTACCATTTGAGCATTGTGAGATCCCTCAATCCTTCCAGTGCCCTAACTGATGCTTCTGTCATGATGATCCCTCCTCAATTTAATAGTGAACCTTATTTTACCGTAGCGCCATCACGGTACCGCACCGAACGAACGCGAATCACCGTTGCGGCATCCTCCCCGTCATAACGCTGCACCTCATTGCCTCATCCATCCATGCTCTCCTTCACCAGAGATGCCACGTAGCGGGCGATGGCGGGAGAGGACGTCAGACCCGGAGAGTCTATGCCGATGAGGTTGACGAACCCGGGGAGGCCGCGCTCCCGTTCCACGCTGATGACAAAATCACGGAAGGGTTCACCCGGCCCCTGGAGCTTCGGCCTGATTCCCGTGGTGTCGGGGTGCAGGTGCTCCCTCTTCACGCCGGGAAGGTAGCGGCTTACCGCACGATGAAAGGCATCCCGCTTTCCTTCGTCCACGTCATAGGAAAGTTCCGAGACATATTCCGCATCCGGTCCGAACCGTACCCTGCCCCCGAGATCGAGAGTCGCGTGGATGCCCAAACCGACATCCTCTTCCCCGGGTACGGGATAGACAAGATGACTGATCCGCGGGGCAGGAAACGCGGTAAAATAGGTGCCCTTGCAGTGCCTGAGGCGATATCCCTCGCCGTCCACGTCGATACCTGCAAGCGCCGCGACCGCATCGGAATATAATCCGGCACAGTTGACGACCACCTGCGACCGGAACCGGTATGCGCCGTTGATTTCCATCTCGTATTCCCTTCCATCGAACCGGATGGCGCTGATGCGCGAATAAAACACGATTTTTGTCCCCCGTGATTCCGCCTCCAGAAGATACGAGCGCATCAGGGCATGCGCATCGATGATTCCCGTCGCCGGCGAGAAGAGCCCTTCCCGGGCGCTGACGTCGGGCTCCAGGGCGCGCAGCTCACGGCTGCTCACAAAGGCAAGCCCGGGGACTTCGTTTTCGTCTCCCTGTATTTTCAGTAGCCGAAGCCGGCCGCCTTCATCTTCGTCCACGGCGACGATGAGCTTCCCGGTCTTCCGGTGGGGGATGTTCCGCGTCCGGCAATATTCATAGACAAGAGGGTTCCCCTCCGTGCAGAGCCGGGCTTTCAGTGAGCCCGCAGGGTAGTAGATGCCGGCATGTATGACACCGCTGTGCCTGCTCGACGTTTCCCTGCCGAAGCTCTCGTTCTTCTCAACCACCAGCACGTCATGGAAGCGGCCCGCAATCTCCCTGGCAACGGCCAGGCCCACCACGCCGGCTCCGATAATGGTAATGGCAACATGGTCATGAGCGGTCATCGCCCCGCGCTCCTGCGCCGCCGGCTACTCCCGGAGGCGTCGCGCGCTTCGCCGGGCTTCATTACCTGGAGCACGCTGTCCGCATCATCGAGCACTCCGGCGACGGCCTTCACCTCGGCAGGCGTGAGGGTATCCATCGCGGGGCGGCGGATAATTTCGGCGACTCCATCAAAGGCGGCCTTCACATTAAGGTCGTCGTCCATGGCGCGCTCGAATGATCTTTGCACATCGCGGGAGAGCGCGCACTCCCGGGCACGGGAGGCCTGCTGCGCCCGCAGACGCAGACTTTTCACTCTTTCCCTGAAGGTTTGGAGCTTCCCTGCCGTGCGCTCCATGGCCCGTTCTGTATAGTTGAGATTCCGCCGGTAGTGTCCGTAGATGAGAAAAAACCGAATCTCACCGGCATCGTACCCTTTGCCGAGGAGGCTGTCGGTATAAAGGATATTCCCCGTGCTCTTGGACATCTTCTTTCCCCCCACGAGAAGGTGGTTGCCGTGAAGCCAGAAGCGCGCCATGGGGTAGGGCCGCAGGGATTCGAGTATGGCAATGCTGTAGTCGTGGTGGCGGACGAGGTTGTCGATGCCGCCGCAATAGATGGAGAGCGTTTCTCCGATATAACCCCTGATGATGCTTGCGTCCTGGATATTCCAGGCGGGGCGGCCGTGACCGATGTCTGCATCCCAGCAGATATCGTAGTCACCCTCGCACCCATGCCAGAGAACGAAATCCCCCCGGTTCCAGCGCATGCCGGGATAGGTGTCTTTATGAAACCGCTTTCTCGGCACCGGCCAGGTTGAAGAATCAATGCCGGCGAGCACGCCCAGACGTGGGAAGGTGAGGGTATTGAAGTAGATATTATTGCCGTGGCGATATGCAATACCGCGCTTGAGAAACAACTTCACAATGGCCACCGCACCATCGAGCGCCTCCGAAGCGCGGCAGAGATACTCGGGGACGGCAATCCGGAGTAGCCACATCTCCCGTATGAATTCTCTGATGGTGGCGTTCGTCATTTTCCGGAGCGGCATCTTCCGGCGCAGGGCTTCACTGACCGCCTTGTCCTCCACATCGGTGAAGTTCATGCCCCGCATGACGTGAAAGCCCCGGTAGCGGAGATACCGGACGACGATGTCTTCGAAGAGAAAGGTGCGGAAGTTTCCGATGTGCGCCCGCTGGTATACTGAAGGTCCGCAGGTGAAGATGTTCACCACCCTGTCATTTACGGGGCGGAAGACCTGCCTTTTTCTTCCCAGGGTGTTGTAGAGTGTCAGCATGAACGCTCCTCGCAGGGTGCCCCATGGTAACAGAAACCCCGCGCACCGCACCAGCATAAACATGTTGCACGCACTATCCCACGTGTATCGTTTTCCAGTATCCCCCCTGGAACCGCCGCGCCATGACAAGCCCCTGGACAATCATGGACGATACCATGGCAATCCATGCGCCCGTGGCGCCGAGCCCGGCCACTATCACAAAATAGTACGCCAGCGGAAGTCGTATCAGCCACATTGCGGTGATGATGACCCACATGGTGCCCCGCGTATCCCCCGCTCCCTGTAGTCCGCCCGAGAGCACCATTCCCAGGGCCAGAAAAGGTTCCGCCGCCATGTTGATCCTGAGATACCGCGCCGTTTCTTCGAGCACCGCGGGGTCCGAGGTAAGGAGGGATGCGAATTCCCGGGCGTATATAAAAATCAGCAGCGCCATGACCGTCACGAAGGCTACGCCCACGCCCGCTACGGTCCAGCCCATTTTCTCCGCCCGGTCCGGCTTGCCTGCGCCGAGGTTCTGCCCGACGAGCACCGAGGCGGCCATATTGAGGGCGAACGGCGGCAGAAAGATAATGGCCTCGATCCTGAGACCGTTCGTGAGAGCGGCGAGTGCGGTGACGCTTCCCGTACTCAGTCTCCCCAGGATGTTGTAGAGGACGATGCTCCCCGCGTTCCAGGCGATCTGAAGAAGCGCCGCCGGCCAGCTCACGTGTATGATGTTCTTCACCGTGGGAAGCGAAATCATCCACGTCGTGGCGGAGAATTCCTTCCACTGGTGGCGGACGAAGAAGAAAAGATTGACGCACATTCCGAGCATGGAGGCCAACGTGGTGGCAACGGCAATTCCCATGAATCCCATTTCCGGGAAGGGCCCGATGCCGAACACAAGGGCGAAATCACCGGCAATATTGACGACGGCAAAGACGAACATCGTCACGAGCGGTTTCATGACATCGCCGCCCGCGCGGAAGATGGCGTTGGAGATGATGATAAGATAATTCGGTATGATGGCGAGGGAGAAAATTTTGAGAAATGTGGCGGCGATAGCCTGTATATCCCGCGGGAATCCCACGAGGGTGACTATTTCCCGGTGGAAGGCGAAGACTGTCGCCGAGAGCACCGTGGACATAAGCGCACCGAAGAGAAGCGACTGCTTGGCGTTCCAGACGGCCCGCGCAGGTTCGCCCGCGCCGATGGCGCGGGACACCATACTCACCGTCCCGATACTGATGGCGTTCGCGACAATGATGAAAAGAAAGAAGAGCTGGCTTATGAAGCCCACGGCGGCCTGCACATCCGTACCGATGAGGCCCGCCACATATACATCGGTGAATCCCACGAAGAAGTGAAGGACCATCATGGCGAGCATGGGCCACGAAAGCCGCCACATGCCGCGCCACGGGTTACCGGTGGTGATGAGAGCGGAAAGCTCCCGGGAGAGTTTGGTGCTCATGAGCGGGAACCGCCCCCCGGCGGATGCGGTAGCACCCCGCCCCGTGGCTTCGGTGCAAGGAGCGCGAGCACCTTCGGGAGCATGTCGTCCCGGTTGGCCCGCGTGAGTTCCAGCAGCGTGATATCCTTCCGCATCTTCACCTCGGCGATGAATCCCCCTCCCCTGAGTGCGATGGTGGCAACAAGGGGCACGGAGGATTCAAGCATCTTCGTCACGAGGTTTCTGAAGGGCCGTGAAAAACATTCCATCTTTCCGACCTCGTCGATGACGGCGAGGTCCGTGTGCGCATCGTGGAAGGGAATCCACCGGAGAAAATACTCGAGGCCGTGCACGTCGACACCATACCTCCCCACGCGATAGGGACTTTTGTTATCCACGTGTGCGAGAATGCGCGTCACACCGTCGAGGGACACGATTTCGAATCCTTTCCGCCCGCCGCCTTCACGAATCTCCCCGGTATAAAACCCGGCAATTCTGCGCGGCGCCAGGGCGGCGCAGAGGGATTTTACAAAGGTCGTTTTCCCCACACCGGGGATTCCTGTAATGAGTATGTTCCTGCCCTTCATTCCCGTACCGCCGCATCCGGAGTTTCCCCGGAGCGCCATCATCGGGTCTCCCCGGAAATCCCCATCTCCGCCCGCACCCGGAGTTTTGCATCAATAAGTTCCTGGTGGTTCAGCCTGAGGAGATTCGCCATTTTATGGGCAAGGTAATCCTCGTGGGCATCGAGTCTGCCGTCCGTATACGCGATCCTCCAGATCATCTCGATGATCTGCATCTTCTCTTCGCGCTGAAAATTCTGGTTGATGAAATTCGTGAATTCCCAGAGGTCGCGGCTCCCCGCGAGTTCTTCGTCGGCGGCCTTCATGATCTCCCCGGCATCCCCGTCGGAAAGGCCGTAGTCATCCCGGAGTATTGCAAGAATGCCTTCACGCTCGCCCTCGCCGAACTCCCCGTCGATACGCGACATTTCAATAAGGAGGGCGCAGGCGGCGATGCGGATATCGTGTACCGCGCCCTTCCGGACGGCCTCGTCACGATTCACCCCGCCAAAAAAATTCTTTACCGCCTTGATCATGGACACCTCACCCCGCACCGGTCACCGCAATTGACCAGGCATTGAAAAGTCAGTGGGGCCTTTATGGATTCGACTGGGATTCATGACATAGACCGGGGCTGCACCGCATGGTACCCGCAGACAATATGGAACGGACGCCTTTTCAATCCTTTTTGAGCGTAATCGTTCCGGCCTTGTTATCGATGGAAAAATGAAACCCGGCAAGAAAACTCAGCCCCAGAAGACCGTCACAGTTTTCAAACATCACACCTTCGTGTATCACGGCGACGGGCACGTCCTCCCTGACGGCGCTCCCCATCCGTATTTTCTTCACCACCGACGATTTCGCTTCAATCTCGCCGTTTGCCGTCACGAACTTCAGCGGGGGCATACCCTCCAGCGGTTTCTGGCCGATGCGGCTGAGGAGCCGGTCGGAGATTACGACCAGCGTGGCACCCGTATCGAGGATCATTTTTGCCCTCACGTTATCGTTGAAGACCACATCAACCTGATATCCCTGGGGTGTCGCAGTAAAGGGAATCACGTGTGTTCCGCCGGCGGAGGTGTCCTCAATCGCCTGACCGGCGGCAGCGCCGCGAAAATTAAAAACCTCGACCTTTGCATTTCTGGAAGCCGCAGGCGTGGGCGGTGAATCGGAGAGGTTGACCACGCCGTTGTTATCGGTCCAGCGGTAGACCTTCGCCGCCTCGGAGGATGTGACGGCAAAGCATGTAATCACGAAGACACACAACGCCAGAAAACCGGTGTGCACTCTTTTATGACATTTCATATGCCGCAACCGCTCCACAGAACATACTTTCATCAGGGAAGTACGACCGCTTTTACCATGTCCGTCATATTTCGTCTATAGATGAACTCACCAACTCAAGAACTGTAGTATCGCTTACCCCTTTTTTGCGCCTTTGGGCTTCGGTGCCTTTATCCCTTTCCCCTTTGCCTCGTGCACCTTCCACATATCCTCGTCGTTGAAGCACCACTCGCTCTCGTCGGGGTTCATGGCGTCGTGTTCCATCTTCCGCCGGTCGTAGGGCTGATTCAGCACTTCGTCGTAATATTCGTGCTGAATCATGAGCTTCATGATCTCGCTGGTGCCCGTCCAGATGAGGCCGAGCCGCGTGTCACGGAGCGCCCGCTCCAGCGGATAGACGTCAGTGTAGCCGATGCCGCCCATGACCTGCATGGCCTTGTTCACGACATCCCAGGCAGCCTCCGTGGTGAAGCGCTTCGCCTCGCTGACGATGCGGCGTTTGTTCGGTGCATCCTCATCCACGGCACGGGCGGCCATGTAGGTGATGGCACGGGCAGCGTCCAGCTGCGTAATCGCATCGGCCACCATGAAGCTCACGGCCTGATACTTCCTGATGAGTTTACCAAAGGCCGCGCGCCTGTTCGAGTAGCGGACGGCCAGATCAAGCGCACCCCACACGCCCAGGCATCCCGAGGCGGAGGTGAGGCGCTCGGGAATCATCATCTGGTTGAAGCATAAAGCTCCGCCGTGGAGCTCACCCACAAGGTTTTCCTTCGGCACCTTCACGTCCCTGAAAACGAGCCTTCCCGTACCGCCGCCACGGCAGCCGAGGAGTCCGTAGTGGTATTCCGTTTCCACGCCGGGCCCCTTGTCAATGATGATAAGGCTCACCCTGCCGTACTTGTGGGCGTTCGCGTCAAAATTGGTCTTGCAATAGACAAGGAAGAAGTCCGCCCCTTCGGCCCCCACGACGAAACGCTTCTGGCCGTTGACGATGAAATGGTCCCCCTTGAGGACGGCCTTCGTGGTGGCGCCGAAAAAGTCGGAGCCCCCGCGCGGCTCCGTCAGCGCCTCGGCAGCGACAAGTTTCCCCTCGATGTAGGGCTTCAGGTATTTCTGTTTCTGTTCCTCCGTGCCGAAAAAGTTCAGCGCCTCCCCCACGATGGAGGGCATGACGAAGGCACAGCCCAGGGCCATTCCCAGGCAGCCGATTTCTTCCGTCGCCGCCACATCGGCCACCCAGCTCATCCCGCGGCCCCCGTATTTTTTGGGGAAGCGGATGCCCCGCAAATTCAGTGCCGCGAGCCTCTCCACAAAGTCGCGGGGATAGATTATCTCATCCCGATCCATCTTCCGCAGAAACTCGCTCGTAATTTCCTCGCGGACATACCGCTTCACTTCATCCCTGAGCGCCCGCTCCGCGGGCGAAAGCATAAAATCATACATGGCATACCTCCTTTTCTAATTTCATTCGTATATTCGAAAATCTAATTCTAAAGCCGGATACCATGAATTCCGGATTCCCACTACCCGGCGAGCATCTTCCTTATGAGTCCGTCGATATAGCGCAACTCCTCTTCAGAAAGACCTTCCCCGAAGGTAACCGTCGCCTTGTCGCTTCTCACCGTGATGGCGGGAGGCGGCGTCAGCCGCGTGATCGTCCGGATAAGCCATACCGTCTTCGGCCCCACCATGACGGGTTTCCCGTCCGTACGCTCGGCCTTCTTCCTCGTGGCGTCTTTCAAAATCGCGGACTCTTCAAGAACGGCGCCACCGCCTGGCATGGGCGTCATGGAAAGCGCGGGACGCTCACGGAACACCACTTCCTCCACCTCCGCCGCAGGGATATCCGTCACCGTTGAGCCGCGGGGCGCTGAGATCTCGACGCGCAGCAGCACAGGCGTCGCGGTGATACGGACGCTTTTTTGCGTTTCTGCACGTATGCTTCGGAGCGTGGTGAGAAGAGGAAGAAGAATAAGGAAGCTGCCGATAAAGAGGACAAAGACCAGCCGGAGCGGGGGCGGCATGGGAAGTGTCATGAGCGGGATAAGAAAGAAGTAGAGGATGAAAAGGATGAAAAAGACGGGTACTGCCACTTTCGCATAGTGTGCCCTCCCGAAGCCCGGCACCGGTATCTCTACAATGACCGACTGTGCCTCCTCCCGGACGCGGGACTTCATCCCCGGGGGCGCCGAAGGCACGTACACCGTCTCTTTCGTGCGTTTCGCCTGCTCCTTCAATGACTCGTCGAGGTGTGCTGCCTCGCGGACCACTTCTGCGCCGGAGGTCCCGTCGGCAAGCGCAAGACCCAGAAAGCGTGCCATCTCTTCGGCAAGGACCCGCGCCTCCTCGTACTTCAGGGGCTCATCCAATGTCACCGTCTCGGCGCCGACCCCTGCCTCGAGACGCACCGGATATACGGTATAGGTGCTGTTCTTGCTGCTTTTCGTTTCCCTGTCAACTCGCACTATCCGGTAGAAATCGAGGGGGTATCGGCGCTGCCTGACAGGGGCAATGAGTGTCCACTTCATGTCGAGCATCCGGCGCCGCCGGTCTATGGTGATACTCTGTCGCCCGAAGACCATAACACTCCCGACAAGGGCAAACACGGCACCGAAGGGAATCGCGACAAACCAGGGCGGCAACTCCCCTTCCATGGGGATGACGCCGGAGGGAGTCAGCATGACAAACAGGCCCGCGAGAAGAAAGGGAATGCCGAACACGGCAAGCGGACCGCCGCCGCTTCTGAAAAGGAGTATATCGGGATCGCTGTTCACCACTCTTTTCACGGGTAGTACCTCGCTTCGATTGCAGGGGAATCCGCCGCGTTCAGTAATTATGGAGGTTGAGCCCCATTCTGTCAAACACCGGCTTCAAAAGCTCCATGGCGCACGACTGGAATAGGGCTCACTGAAAAACACGCTACCATAGGCGTTCTTAAAAGAAAATACAGTAAAGGAATGGCGGTTCAATAATTTTTTTCTTGAATTCAATCAAACTATGTAGTATCCGCTAACCAAATGTTAGTAATTCATATACTCATTGAAATATAAGAATATATGTCGAATTTAAACATTCTGGAAAAAACAAAAGAAAAATACCTCGGGTACGAGAAGCGGCACCATGAAATACTGGATGCGGCGATACGGATATTCAATGCAAAGGGTTATACGGCGGCAACCACCGCAGAGATTGCGAAGGAAGCAGGGGTTTCCGAGCCTATCATGTACAAACATTACCACAGCAAGCCGGAGTTGTTCGTCGCATGCTTTCAATCCATAGGCGAGGAGCTGCTGACATCGTACAGGGAGGTTTATAAAAACAACATTGATAACGAAGTGGGTTATCTTGAAGGCGTTTCCAGAGTATATATCGATTTCGTCGAAGGCAACCCTCACAAATCCATGTTTCTCGTTCATCTGCTGAGTTACAGAGACAAGCCCG
>JAPLJO010000035.1 GCA_026388515.1 Deltaproteobacteria bacterium
AATAGAAAATGTAATGGATGAGATGAAAGGAACGTCATGGCTGAGCGAGGAATTCCAGCAGGTACGCATGATGTGGTAATTGTGGGAGGCGGTCCGGCGGGATTGACGACGGGTCTCTATGCCGCCCGTGCGAATCTCAACACGGTCCTCTGTGAGGGAAGCGGGACGGTAAGCCAGATCACCATCACCGATCTGATTGAGAACTATCCCGGCCTTCCCGATGTGACGGGATTTGAACTCATCAATCGCTTCAGGGAACAGGCGATCCGGTTCGGCCTTACGGTGAAGGCCGAAGAGGTTTTGGAGATCGCGCCGCGTGCACTCGGTGACGTCATGGGCTGGAAGGTGACTACCGGTGGAGGTGAATACCGGGCGTGTGCCGTCATCGTGGCCACCGGCGCGGCATGGCGGCGACTTGGCGTGCCCGGAGAGGAAGGACTCATTGGAAAGGGCGTATCCTTCTGCGCCACCTGCGACGGGCCCTTCTATCGGAATCGGGAGGTTGTCGTAGTCGGCGGCGGTGATACGGCCGTCCAGGAGGCGCTCTTTCTCACCAGGTTCGCCAGCAGGGTGACCATCGTGCACCGGAGAGGCCGCCTGAGGGCGACGGGAGTGCTGAGAGACCGGGCTTTTGCCAATAAGAAAATCGAGTTTGCCTGGGAATCGGTGGTCAGTGAGATCAGGGGTGAAAACGCCGTCACCGGCGTGGTAGTGAAAAGCGTAAAGTTGCCGGGGGACACAAGGGAAATTCCCGCCGAAGGGGCGTTTATTTTCATAGGTCTGAATCCCCTCACGCAACTGGTGCGCCACCTTGTCCACTGTGATGATGGTGGTTATATTACTGTGGACAGTACCATGCGCACCTCGGCCCCAGGGATATTCGCCTGCGGTGACTGTACAAAGAAGTCCCTCCGGCAGGTGGTGACCGCCTGCGGCGACGGCGCCACGGCCGCCCACGCCGCCGAACTCTATATTGACGAACTCAAGGGGCAGGCCTACTGACAACAGGGAGGAAATGAAACGTGCCGATTTATGAGTACCATTGCAGGCAGTGCGGACATGAATTTGAAATGCTCCGCCAGGCGAGCGAAAAGGACAGCAGCGTCAAGTGCCCCCATTGCGGCAGGAAAAAAGCGAAAAAAATGATGTCTCTCTTCGGAGGGGGTGGGGTCCGTACCGGCGGGGCGTGCTCATCCTGTTCCACCCCTTCCTGCAATACCTGAGGATAAATTGTCCCGGCCGGGCGCCGGGCACGTGCAGGGCGGCACTCATCATGCGGGCGATACATGCCTGCGTTCACGCAACCGCAGCACTTCACGTAATGACAGATCACCGACCATGACCGAGGGCATCAATCCATTCTGGAGTTTCTGGCAGACCATACCGGGACACATCGATCCCGTCTTCTTTTCAGTCGGATTTTTTCAGGTTCGATACTATGGCCTCATGTACCTTGTCGCCTTTTACGCATTCTATCGTTTAGTCATGCGGCGGGTGAATCGGGAGTCGCTTCCCTATACCGAAGAGTCGATACAGGACTATCTTCTCTGGGCCATCCTGGGACTTCTCGCGGGGGGCCGGCTCGGATATGTGATCTTTTACAATGCCGGGTACTATTTCGCCAATCCCCTTGAGATTATTCTTCCCTTCGACATGTCCCACGGGTTCAGATACGTCGGTATCAGCGGCATGTCGTACCATGGCGGATTTATCGGGGTGCTGGCGGCGACGGTGATCTTCTGCCGGAAGCGAAAGCTCGATTTCTGGCGTTTCACCGACCTCATTGCCGGTGAAATACCTCTTGCCTATACATTCGGAAGAATCGGCAATTTTCTGAACGGGGAACTGTACGGACGCGTGACCGATCTTCCCTGGGGGATGTACTTTCCCGCCGACCCCCTTCATGCACTCCGCCATCCTTCGCAGCTCTATGAAGCCCTCTTCGAGGGGGTTGTGCTCTATGCGGTGATATGTCTTCTGCGGAAGAAGGCGTCCTTCAGTGGATATGTCTTTGCCCTCTACATAATGGGATATGGCATAGTCCGGTTCTTCATTGAATTCACCAGAGAACCGGATCCGCAGATGGGATTTATACTCGGCCCGCTCACCATGGGTCAGGTGTTGTGCATCGGCATGATCATTGCCGGCGTCGTAATCATGGCGGTACGAAGAAATGCAGTGCAGCCGGCTGCACTGCCAAAAAAGATACAAAAGAAGAAAGGAGACTGATACATGAAAAGTATAAAGGGATCGAAATCGGAAAAAAATCTGCTCGCATCATTCGCGGGCGAATCGCAGGCGCGGAACCGCTACACCTTCTTTGCGGAGAAGGCACGGAAGGAAGGCTACGAGCAGATTGCCGCCATATTCGAAGAAACGGCGGACAACGAGCGGGAGCACGCACGGCGCTTCTTTTCCTTCCTTGAGGGAGGTGAAGTAGAAATTCAAGCGGGCTATCCCGCGGGCGTCGTAGGCGATACGGCGGCGAACCTTGCGGCAGCCGCCGCGGGCGAGCACATGGAGTGGACGAAAATCTATAAGGAGGCGGGTGACATCGCCGAGCAGGAAGGATTCAAAGAAGTTGCCTACGTCTTCAGGGCGATTGCGGCAGTGGAAGCAGAGCACGAAAAAAGATACCTGAAACTTATGGGTAACGTGAAGGCGGGCACCGCCTTCAAAAAGGACAGGGAAATCACCTGGAAATGCCGGAATTGCGGGCACGTGCACAGGGGAAAGGAAGCGCCCGGCCGCTGTCCCACCTGCGCCTACCCGCAGTCTTATTTCGAAGAAGTGGCGGAAAATTATTGACGGTTCCGCACCGCCGCGGTTTTCCGGAATCGACCGGGACCGGGGAAATGGGGTCGGACGGGCAGAAAGACGGCTCAGTGACGAAGAGCGAAGGGAGGACCAGTGGAGAGAAATCTCGTTGTGATCGGAGGCGGTGCGGGAGGGCCTTCGGCCGCCGCCGAGGCCAAGAGAAGAGATCCGTCGCTGAATGTTACCATCGTCGAGCGGGGGAAGTTCGTCTCCTATGCGGCCTGACCCACACCCTATTACATCGGTGATGTAATCAAGGATGCGAAGAATCTCATTGCCCGTACGCCGGAGAAATTCGAGGAGACCGGCATTCACGTGCGCCTTCAGACGCCCGTGGACGGCATCGACACGGCATCCTGCGAAGTCCGGCTTTCAAGCGGTGAGCGCCTTTCCTATGACAATCTCGTGGTCGCAACGGGCGCCCGTGCCAACGGCCTCGACGTGCCGGGGACGGACCGGGAGGGTGTCTTCGTCTTGAGGAATCTCGAAGACGCAATAGCAGTCAAATCATACCTGGCCGCAACGCCGTGCCGAAAGGCCGTCATTCTCGGCGCCGGGTTCATCGCAATGGAAATGGCGGAAAATTTCTCGGCACGTGGAATGGAAACCATTATTGTGCACCGGGGAGAACTCCCGGTGGCGCGGTGGGACCCGGAATTCTCGAAAATAATCCGCGACGAAGTGACCGCACGGGGTGTTACCTTTGTCACAGGCGCCGTGACTGCTGCCATAGAAGGCGCCGCGGCATCACGACTCGCCCTCGTCACCGACAGGGGAACGTTTGACGCCGACATCATCCTCATGGCCCTGGGCATACGGCCGGATGCGACGCTCGCCGGGGAGGCGGGAATCGAACTGGGGAAAACCGGCGCGATCCGTGTCGATTACGCCCAGAGAACCTCATTGGAGAATGTCTATGCCGCGGGGGATTGCTGCGAGGTCTACCACCGCGTGGCCCACGAGTGGGTCAGCATGCCCCTGGGTGATATCGCCAACAAGCAGGGGCGCGTGGCGGGCAGCACCATCGGCGGAAAACCGCTGACCTTTCCCGGAATCGTGGGAGCCCAGTCCTTCAGGGTATTCGGACTGGAAGCCGCCGCCACCGGCATTGACGAAGAAGGGGCGGCAGGGAGCGGCTATGACCCGGGGAGCACTATTGTATGGGGCTCACCCGTTGCCCGCGTGATGAATCCGGAAAGCCGCCGCCTCGGCCTCAAGCTCGTCGCCGACAGGAAAACGGGAAAACTCCTCGGCGCCCAGGCAGTGGGATCCGAAGGGGCGGTCTCAAGGATCAACACCCTCTCCGCCTGCCTGTGGTCGGGGCTCGACATTGACGACGTGGGATACCTTGATCTCGCCTATGCCCCGCCTTTCAGCGGCGCCTGGGATCTCATTCATATGGCCGCGCAGCAACTCAGGCGCACCCTGTGAACATGCCCCGCCGCCGGGGCATCGTGACAAAGGCACGCATGACGGTAATGGAACCGGGAACGTTGACGAACACAGTACATGTCCGGCATACGTTCAGTGTATGGCTCCAGGCGCTGAGAGTTCATTTCGTTCCCTGCAGCGTACTGCCGGCGACACTGGGCACGGTAATCGCCTGGTCCCGGTTCGGTCTTTTTCACGCCGGCGATTTTTTCCTGGTCCTCGTCGCGGTGACGGTGAACTATTTCGGTCTCGCCATGATGGACGATGTCTTCGACTACATGCAGGCCGTGGATCGCCTTTCCGGGAACGGGAAAAATCCCTATTCCGGGGGATCCGGCGTGCTCACGTCGGGTGCCCTGAAGCCGGTGCAGGTACTCCGGGCAGCCGCCTTCTGTTTTACCCTTGTCGCAATCATCGGGTTTTATTTCGTGTTCACCAAAGGCTGGCCCATTCTTCTCTTCGGTATCATCGGACTTTTTTCATCCATCTTCTATACAGCCCCCCCGGTCAGATTCGGGTACCGGGGATTCGGTGAGGCCGGTCTCCTTGTCAATTTCGGGCCGGTCATCGGACTGGGCGCTTTTTTCGTCCAGACGGGCACACTCGCCTGGGAGCCTTTTACCGCCTCGCTTGCGCTGAGTTTCATGATGTGGTCCATGATTATCATCAATGAAATTCCGGATTATGAAGAGGACCGTTGCGGCGGCAAATGGAATCTCGTCGCCCGCTTCGGCCGGGAGAAGGGCATCCGGTTTTTCACCGCGGGGCTGGCGGCCGCCTATCTCACCATCGCGCTTTCCGTGGCCTCCGGCATGAGCCCCCTGCCGGCGCTGCTGGGGCTTTCGAGCGTTCCCCTGGCGCTGAGGTGCGTGCGGATACTGAGGGAACGCTACACCGACCGGGTGGAGATGTGGCCCGCGAATCACGCCATGGTTCAGGTGCATGCCCTCACCGCGCTCGGTCTTATCGCGGGCTATCTTCTTGCCGGGTTGCACCCGGGTTCATAGATGCCGCCAATCGGTGAGGGAGCCATTCGATGAAGCGATGCTACCGCTGCGGACATGAATTCGATGATACAAGACAAACAGGACGGGAGGAGGTATGTCCCGGCTGCGGCAGGGATGTCCATGTCTGCAGGAACTGCGCTTTTTACGACTCCGCCGCCTACAACCAGTGCCATGAGCCGCAGGCCGAGAGGGTGCTCGACAAGGAGCGGAGCAACTTCTGTGATTTTTTCAGGTTCGGAAGCGGCGGCCCCCGGGGAAAAGAAACGGAACCCGCCCGGGATGTAAAGGAAAAACTGGGCGCGCTCTTTAAGAAATAGAGGAACAGGGGACCATGTGATTATGCCGGCTGCCGGCACCCTTATTTCGGAGAGCCCGTCAATCATCAGGTTGACTCGTTCACATTCGCGCCTGAGCGGTATCGTTGCTTTTCCTCGTGTGTTGATAACAATCCGATATCAAATGTGAATTCGTGAAACCTGGAAAGTTTCGACTGCACTCGAAACTATTTGACAAAACCTTCGATTTCATAAAAATTTCTTAAAAATGCCTTGACAAAAGAAGAGTCGAAAGGGTTTATTATGTGACCTTTCGGAATACCGGTGAATATCCGGTGAGCAGTTGTGCGTGTTCGGGGGAAACGAGTGCAGCGCCTTCATTAACCGGGAGGTGACAGGGATACTATTCATGGCAAAGACACTCACAGAGAAACTGCTTGGGGCACACCTGGTGTCAGGCCGCTGCGAGGCGGGCGCGGAGATAGGCATACGTATAGACCAGACGCTCACCCAGGATGCCACGGGAACCATGGCATATCTCCAGTTCGAGGCCATGGGGCTTCCGGGAGTGAAAACAGCACTCTCCGTGAGCTACGTGGACCACAATACCGTCCAGGCGGGTTTTGAGAATGCCGACGATCACCGGTACCTCGAAGGCGCGGCCGCGAAGTACGGCGTCTACTTTTCCCGGGCGGGCAACGGCATCTGCCACCAGGTGCACCTGGAACGCTTCGGAAAACCAGGGACCACCCTTCTCGGGTCCGACAGCCACACGCCGACGGGCGGCGGCATCGGGCAGATCGCCATAGGCGC
>JAPLJO010000074.1 GCA_026388515.1 Deltaproteobacteria bacterium
GTCAATTTATGCATTCGTCACATTGAAGGCCGGTGTGCAGAAGTCCGACGACCTGAAGAAGGAACTGGTTGCTCACGTGCGCAAGGAAATCGGACCCATCGCCACCCCCGAAAAGATTCAGTGGGCCGATGCGCTGCCCAAGACCAGAAGCGGTAAGATCATGCGCAGGATATTGAAAAGAGTCGCCGCCAATGACATAAGCCAGATTGGCGACACCTCAACGCTGGCTGATCCCTCCGTGGTGGATGACATTGTGAAGAACAGAATGTAAGTGACGGGAATGTAAAGTCCGGAGACCGGCCTTTTCGGAAGGCCGGTTACCGCATTACGGGTATGGATTAATAAAAACATTGATGAGCCGGCGGGATCCTGCATGCCGGTCTTCATCGGCGAAAGGAGGTTGCTGTGAACATAGTAGCGTGTGTGAAACAGGTTCCTGATACGGAAGCGTTGATCAAGGTAAAGCCTGATGGTTCAGGAATTGACGAGGGTGGTATCAAGTGGGTTATGAATCCCTACGACGAATACGGCGTGGAAGAGGCGCTTCGGCTGAAGGAAGCCAAGGGCGGCGAGGTCACGATCGTGTCCGTTGGCCCGGCGAGAGCCATGGAAACCATCCGTACCGCGCTTGCCATGGGTGCTGAAAAGGGCGTCCACGTGAGCGATCCACTGCTTGACAATACCGATGCCTACACGACGGCGGCGGCGCTGGCGGCGGTCATCAAGGGACTCAATCCCGATATTATTTTCTGCGGTCAGCGGGCAATCGATGATGACTCGGGGCAGGTCGGTTCGATCCTTGCCGCCATACTTGGTATTCCCCAGGTCACCATAGTGACGAAACTTGAAATGGCGGACGGTAAAATAAAGGCGATAAAACCAATCGAGGGCGCACAGCTTGTGATTGAGAGCACGCTGCCCTGCGTGATCACGACGCAGAAAGGTTTGAATGAACCGCGCTACGCATCGCTGCCCGGTATCATGAAGGCGAAGAAGAAACCCGTCGACGTGAAAAACGCGGCGGCGCTTGGTATCGCAACGGAACCCAAGGCAAAGGTTGCCAAGATGACGCCCCCTCCAGACAGGGCGCCTGGAAAGATCATCGCGGGTGATGATCCGGCTGCGAAGGCCGCCGAACTGGTCCGGCTGCTGAGGGAAGAAGCCAAGGTAATATAATCGAAAACATTGGAGGAGGACGACAACAATGGCAAAAGGTGTATGGATGGTTGCTGAACAGAGAGATGGAGCCTTGCGTAAGGTATCCTTTGAAATAGCGAGCGCGGCGAGGAAACTTGCCGACGAACTGGGTGACGAAGTGTGCGCCGTAGTAATAGGGTCCGGTGTCGAAGGCCTTGCTCCCGAACTGGGCAAATACGGTGTCGACAAGGTGTACGTGGCTGATGCGCCGGTCTTCGCCAATTATACGACCGATGCATATGCGGCGGCGGTGGCGAAAGTGGTCAAGGAAAACGACCCGGCAATTCTTCTTTGTGCCGCATCCGTGCTCGGAAAAGACCTCTCATCGAGGCTCGCGGGAACGCTGGCGACGGGACTGGCCGCCGACTGCACGGAACTGAAAATCGCCGATGGCAAGCTGATTGCCGTGCGCCCGATGTATGCCGGCAAGTGCTTCGGCCAGGTCGTGACGAGCTCCTTCCCCCAGATGGCGTCACTGCGTCCCAACGTGTTCCCGGTAAAGGAGAACGCCAAGGCCGGGGCCGTGGTCAAGTTTGACGCCGGGGTGAGCGATGCCGACGTCAAGGCGAAGACTGTCGAAGTACAGAAGGATGCCAGCGGGAAGATGGAACTGACGGAAGCCGATGTAATCGTCTCGGGCGGACGCGGCATGAAAGGTCCCGAGGGCTATGCCATACTCGAAGAACTGGCGGGTCTGCTTCGGGCGGCCGTGGGCGCATCGAGGGCGTCTGTTGATGCCGGCTGGAGGCCACAGAGTGACCAGGTCGGGCAGACCGGCAAGGTCGTGTCCCCCAATCTGTATATTGCCTGCGGCATCTCCGGTGCCATTCAGCATCTGGCGGGCATGAGCTCTTCAAAGTATATCGTGGCAATCAACAAGGACGCGGAAGCGCCCATCTTCGCAAAGGCGGACTACGGTATTGTGGATGACCTTTTCAAGGTCGTGCCTGAAGTGACCAAAGAAGTGAAGAAGATTCTCTCGTAGGAATTTCAATCAGGGGAGCGGCGTCACGCCGCTCCCCTGACGTCTTTATACGACGGCAGTCCGGAACTGCTCATATCATGAATAGTCACGTCACGAACCCCGGCACCACGGAAGAGGCCCCGGCGGTTGACCGGTAGGGAATATACGTAATCTGAATACAATAATGACGGGCCGTGTTTTTTCATGTCACGGGTGCCCGCTCAAGAGAGGGAGGCGTTATGACGCACGGTGGAGATATATTGAAGGTTGGGAATGAGGGAAGAGAAGTTTTCTGGAATGCCCCGTTTCCCACGGAACCCATCCTCTTTCTGTTTACGGCGATTGTACTTGCCATAGCCGCGTATGGTGTGTACCTGCGCTGGCAGATGTGGACGGCAATCGGTAAACCGGAAGACAGGACTGACCAGCCGAAGGAACGTATACGGTCACTGATAATAAACGGTCTTTTCCAGGTCCGGACCTTCAGGGAGTACTATGCCGGCATATTTCACAGCCTGATATTTTTCGGATTTTTTGTGCTGATATTCGGCGCCGCCGTCGACGCCACTCAGTTCCATATCGGTCTTCCCTTCTTCCATGGAAAATTTTACCTGTGGTTTTCGCTCCTGATGGAAATATTCGGCCTCGCGGTGCTGGCGGGTGTCGTGATGGCGCTGGTACGGCGCTACGTCCTGAAACCCGATCTCCTCGGGTACCAGGGAAAACCCGACAACACCTTCGACGATGCCGTCGTCCTCATTCTCATAGGAGCGATTATCGTGACGGGATTCATCATAGAATCGCTTCGCATCTACGTGAATTATAATCTTGACGGATACACCTGGGAGGTATGGTCGTTCGTAGGATTCGCGCTCTCCCATATATATACGGGAATCAGCTACGACTCGGTAAGGATGGCCCACAAGGTAATGTGGTGGACCCACTCGTTCCTCACGTTTGCATTCATCGCCTATCTGCCGTGGTCCCGTCTCATGCACATCATCACCTCGCCGGTGAACCAGTATATGAAATCCCTCAAGCCGAAGGGATATCTTGAACCGATCAGGGACTTCGAAACGGCTGAAACCTTCGGCGTGGGTAAGCTCGAGGCTTTTACCTGGAAGCAGATATTCGATTCCGACGCCTGCACGCGGTGCGGCCGCTGCCAGGACGGATGCCCCGCCTATCTTTCCAAGAAACCCCTTTCTCCAAAGAAACTCGTGCAGGATATCAAAACGCACTGGGAAGACAGGGTAAAGATAGTCCTGGCGGCCAGGAAGCTTGCAAAGGAAAAGGGTGGGGAGCCTGAAATACCACCTCCCGACAAGGCACTTCTCGGCGACGTCATCGATATGCATGAACTCTGGGCCTGCACGAACTGCATGTACTGCATGGAGAACTGCCCGGTCTATGTCGAACATGTGCCCAAGATAATCAGCATGCGACAGTGCAAGGTGCTCATGGATGCGGAATTCTCTCCGGAGCTGCAGCTTACCTACCGCAACATGGAGAACAATTCCAATCCTTGGGGCATCGGCGGGCATCTGAGAGCCGACTGGGCGAAGGAAATCGGCGTGAAGACACTCGCCGAGGACCCGAACGTGGAGTACCTGTTCTACGTCGGCTGTTCAGGGTCTTTCGATGATCGCGGCAAGAAGGTGTCTGTTGCCTTCGCAAAGATTTTGAAAGCTGCCGGGGTGAGCTTCGGCATACTCGGTACGGAAGAAGGGTGCTGCGGTGATTCCGCGATGCGCGGCGGCAATGAGTACCTGTACCAGTCTCTCGCACAGGCGAATATCGAGCTGATGAACGGATACGGCGTGAAGAAAATCATCTGCACCTGTCCCCATGGCTATAATGCACTGAAGAAGGACTACCCCCATTTCGGCGGCAATTTCGAAGTGTATCACCATAGCGAGATTCTCGCCGATCTCATTGCCGGCGGCAGGATACGGCTCAAGAAGGCCGTCTCGTCGCTCTGCACCTATCATGACTCATGCTTCCTGGGACGGTATAACGATATATACGAACAGCCGCGGAAGGTACTCAGTGCCGTGCCCGGCGTGCGCATGGTGGAAATGAAGCGAAACCTGGAGAAAAGTTTCTGCTGCGGCGCGGGCGGCGGGCGTATGTGGATGGAAGAGGATATCGGCGAACGCATCAACGACATGAGGACGGATCAGGCCATCGAAGCGGGAGCGGAAACGATCGCCGTCGCATGCCCCTTCTGTCTCACCATGATGGCCGACGGTATCAAGGACAGGGCGATGGAAGAAAAAATGAAATCCCTCGATATCGCCGAAATCGTATGGGACGCGATGGATCTCGAGGAGGCGCAGGCGGCACCGGCAGCTCCTTCGGAATAGCCCGCATCATTATGGACGAGTAATCACAAAGCCCCCGGCAGTAATCACCCCGGGGGCTTTTTTTATGGTGTTTTGATCAAAAATCTATTAAAAAAATGACCCACGCGGGCGCTGTGGTATCCGCCTGCATGAAGAAGAGGTGCTCCACCGGTGGTTTCCTGCGATGACAAACCGTGGTTGAAATCCTACGAACGGAACGTGCCCGAGCACATCGCCTATGAAAGAACCTGCATGCCGGAGTATCTTGACAGGGCGGCAGAGTCCTTCCCCGACCGTGATGCGCTCATTTTTGAAGGGTACAGGATTACCTTCAGGGAACTGAAGGACATGGTCGATCGTTTCGCCTCCTTTCTCGCACACCGGGGGATTTCCAAAGGTGATGCTGTTGCGGTGCTGCTCCCCAATACCATTCCCTGCGTCGTTTCATATTTTGCCATACTTAAATGCGGCGCGATTGCGGTAATGAATAATCCCCTTTCCGCCAATGCCGAGCTGGAATACCAGTTCAGCAATTCGGGCTCGCGCCTGCTCATCACACTGGATCGCCTCCTTCCCCGCATGATCAGGCTGCGGCCGAAAACCCCGGTGCGGGAGATCGTCTCTACCGCCATCGAGGATTATCTGCCCTTCCCGAAGAAGCTCGTCTACCCTTTTTTCGCGAAGAGAAGGAAGAAAACCCCGGAAGCGGGAAAGGCGCCCGACGTATATTCATGGAAGGGGTGCCTCGCCGGTCATGATCCCGCGCTACCGTCCGTGCGGGTTGATTTTGAAACCGTCGCCATGTACCAGTACACGGGCGGCGCCTCGGGCACCTCGAAGGGCGTTATCCTTACCCATGGGAATCTGAGCACCCAGGTGCAGATGCTCCAGGTCTGGTTTTCCACGTTTGCAAGAGGAAGGGAAATCATGCTGGGGGCACTGCCGTTTTTTCATGTCTTCGGTCTTTCCACGGTGATGAATTTCGCCGTCTCGATGGCGTGGACCAATGTGCTCGTTCCCAACCCGAAGGGGGCGCGACTCCTTGAGGCCATACGGAAATACCGGCCGACATTTGCCCCTCTCGTTCCCACCATGTATGTCAGGATGCTGGCGCATCCGGATTTGAAAAAAACGGACATGACCTGCCTCAGGGGGTGCTTTTCGGGGAGTGAACCGCTGCCCGTTGAGGTGATTCATGATTTCGAGCACATCACCGGTGCGACAATCGTCGAAGGATTCGGCCTCACCGAAACATCCCCCGTGACCCATATCAATCCGTTTTCCGGCGCGGCCCGGAAGGTGGGAAGCGTGGGCGTACCTGTTCCCGACACGTGCTGCAGGATTGTAAGCACCGAGGATGGCGTTACCGATGTGCCGGTGGGTGCTCAGGGCGAGCTCATTGTCAGCGGCCCCCAAGTCATGAAGGGCTACAAAGATATGCCGCGGGAAACGGACCAGACAATCCGTGACGGGTGGTGCTACACCGGAGACATCGCCACCATGGACGACGACGGGTATTTCTACATCGTGGACCGTATGAAAGACATGATTATCTCCGGCGGCTACAATATCTATCCCCGTGAAATCGAGGAGGTGCTCGACGGACACCCGAAGGTGCGCGAAGTCTGTGCTATCGGTGTTCCCGACCCCAGGCGGGGTGAGTGCGTGAAGGTGTTTGTCGTATTGAAAGAGGGGGAGACGGCAACGGGAGAGGCGCTCAAGGACTACTGCAGAACGCGAATGGCGAAATATAAAATTCCCCGTGAAATCGAGTTCAGGGAGGTGCTGCCCGGAACGGGAGAGGGTGCCGACCGCAGGAAGGAACTGAAGGCCGAGGAACTGATGAGGCGGCAGGAACCGTAAGAGAGGTCTCTACAACCTCACCGATCCGCCGTGCAGCGGCCCGCGGTATCATGATTTCCCGCTCATGCTCATGCGCCGAATTTCGAAAGCCGCCGCGCGTGCGCGAGTGCAAGTCCCATGAGGTACACCATGGGAAGTCTCCCGAGGCCTCCCGTGATGCAGTCCCGTTCACCGAAATGCATCACCGCGTCCGGCCTGCACAGGGCTGATGAGAGGAGCACCGGAACGGGATGCCAGCTGTGCGAGGCCATGACGGCCGGCGTGGAATGATCTCCCGTGATGACAAGCACATCGGGTTTCAGCGCGACCACTTCCGGTATCAGGGAATCGATTTCTTCTATTGCCTTCACCTTCCCGTCGAAATTGCCGTCCTCTCCCCTCGCGTCCGTCGCCTTCACATGGAGAAAGAAGAAATGGTAGCGGCGGAAATTTTCTCTGAGGGAGCCGAATTGATCCCTGACTGACGCCGTCACGGGGTGGACGGTCATGCCGAGCAGCCGTGCAATCCCCCGGTACATGGGGTAATTGGCGATCGCGAGCGCCTTTAATCCGAATCGTCCTTCAAAGGTGCGATATTCCCTGAACCGTGCGAAGCCCCTGAGGAGAATCGTGTTTGCCCGCAATTCTGCGGCGAGCACGCGGCGTGCCCGGGCGGTCACCTCTTCAATGAGGCGTCGCGTCGTTTCCGCCTCCGGCACTGTGGCGCGGGGCACACGCGGTGGTTTTCCCGTCAGTTCAGGGTCGGTGTCGGTAATTTCCTCGCGGAGGTTGTCTCCCCGGAGCACCAGGAGTGCCCGGTGTTCCTTTTCCGGTACAAACAGCACGTCCGCGCCGGCGGTTCCCGTGAGATGTTCGTTCAGCCTGCGGCAGAGCCGCGCGCAGGTTTCCGTATCAATGCGCCCCGCGCGCCTGTCGGTGATCATGCCTTTTTCATCGGCCGTGGCAAAGTTGACCCGCGCGTAGAGATCGCCTTCCTTCATGGCGAACTCAATGCCGGCGGCGGTGAGGAGTCCTCTCCCCACATTGTGTATCACCGGGTCGTATCCGAAAAGGGCGAAATGGGCGGGCCCGCTCCCCGGAGTGATGCCATACCCGATGGGATCGAGGATCCCGCAGATCGACTGTCGTGCGAGGCTGTCGAGATTCGGCGTCACCGCCGTCTCGAGTTCCGTCCTGCCCGTATCGGGGTGGGGGAGACCGCCGATGCCGTCGAGAATGACAAAGACAATCGTGGTAGTATTCTCAACCACAAGGGTATCGATGAGTTCGGGATTCATGGGCGCCTCTATGGAGGGGGGCAGGACCGTTCAGGGTCCCGCCTCCCGGGCATGTATATCCCCGGCTATCTCATGCCAAGGAGTTTCCGCGCAATCACGATGCGGTGGATTTCGTTGGTGCCCTCGTAAATCTGGCATATCTTCGCATCCCGCATGTGGCGCTCCGCGGGATATTCCTTGCAGTAACCGTAACCGCCGAATATCTGGACGCCCTCCACGGAGGCCCTCATTGCCGCGTCCGAGGCGAACATTTTTCCCATTGCCGCTTCTTTTTCAAAATTAAGCCCGTGGTCTTCGTACCATGCGGCCTTGAGCAGGAGCAATTCCGCGGCATCGAGCTCGGTGGCCATATCGGCGAGCTTCCATTGGATTGCCTGGAAAGAACTGATGGCCTGGCCGAACTGGACACGCTCTTTTGAATACTGGAGCGAGTCTTCGAGAACGGCCCTTCCGATTCCCAGCGCCTGGGCGCCGATGCCGATGCGGCCCGCGTTGAGGCCTTCCAGCATCTGGCGGAAGCCCTCGCCGGGTTTCCCCAGGAGATTTTCCACGGGAACCTCCGCGTCCTCAAAGACGAGTTCCGCGGTGCCCGAGGCGAGAATTCCGATTTTTTCCTCGATGGCGCCCACGGAAAAGCCCGGTGTATTTTCCAGGTCCACCAGGAGATTGATGATTCCCTTGTATCCCTTCGAGGGATCCTCCGTGGCGGCCAGCACGCAGCATTTCGCCACGTTGCCGCTGGTGATGAATTTCTTGACGCCGTTGACGATGTACTTGTCGCCTTTGCGTTCCGCACGGCATCGAAGCGCTCCCGCGTCGCTCCCCGCCCCCGCCTCGGTGAGCGCGTAGCATCCTTCCACCTCACCGTGAGCCACGGGGTAGAGAAACTTCATTTTCTGCTCATGGGTGCCGAACATTTTGACGGGGTACCCGTAGAGCGAGTTGTTCACCGACATGATGACCCCGCAGCTTGCGCATCCGCGGGCAACTTCGGTGAGGGCGAGGACATAGGTGACGTTGTCCATGCCGGCGCCGCCGTACTCCGTGGGAGTAGACACCCCCATAAGCCCCATCTCGCCGAGCTTCCGGCAGATTTCCTTCGGATGCCGGTGCGTCTTGTCGAGTTCCCCGGCGATGGGCCTGATCTCCTCATCGGCAAAACGCCGTACCATGTCGAGTACCATCTGTTGTTCTTCTGTAAGTCCGAAATTCATAGGATCTCTCCTTCGTCGTATAGTCGGATTCTTCCCGGGCGCATCCCCGGTTCATGCCTTTCGCCCGGCACCGCTACCTGCCGGTGTACAGCGGCTTTCTTTTTTCGAGAAACGCCTTCATTCCTTCCTTCTGGTCCCGTGTGCTGAAACACTGGGCACAGCATTCCACTTCGAGCCTGTTCGCATTATCCAGTGCAAGATCGTAGCCGAAGTTCATGGAGTGTTTCGCCATCTTGACGGCGAAGGGCGGCATCCCGGCAAGCTTCGCAGCGAATTTCTTTGTTTCTTCCATAAGTGTGTCCGCCGGGTATATGCGGTTCACGAGCCCGATTTCATAGGCGCGAGACGCGGTGATCAACTCACCGGACAGCACGAGTTCCTTTGCCCTGCCCATGCCGATGAGGCGGGCAAGCCGCTGGGTGCCTCCCCAGCCGGGGATCAGGCCGATAAGGATTTCAGGCTGTCCGAAGCGTGCCGTCTCCGAGGCGAACCTCATGTCGCAGGCGATGGAAATCTCCGTGCCGCCTCCCAGGGCGAAGCCGTTCACCGCCGCGATTGACGGTGTGGAGGCGGTTTCCAGGAGCCGCAGCGTGTCATGCCCGAGCTCCATGAACAGGAGCGCCTCACGCGGTTCCATTGCCTGCATCTGAGAAATGTCCGCCCCCGCGACGAATGCCTTGTCCCCCGAGCCAGTCAGAATGATTACTTTTACCGATTCATCATCCCTGCATTTCAGTACCGCGTCACGGAGCTCCGACATGGTCTCCGAATTCATGGCATTCAGTGCCTTGGGCCTGTTGAAGGTAATGGTGGCGATGCCGTCTTCGATTGCAAAAAGTATGTTTTTATATTCCATATAAAGGCCTCCTCATGCGCACAGTGTGCGTCTATTGATTGCGGTAGTCGTAGAATCCTCTCCCCGATTTTCTGCCGAGATAGCCGGCGTCAACGTACTTTTTCAAAAGAGGGCAGGGGCGGTACTTCGAATCCCCAAGCCCCTTGTGGAGGACATCCATGATTGCCAGGCACGTATCGAGACCGATGAGATCGGCCAGTTTCAGCGGTCCCATGGGATGATTCATGCCGAGTTCCATGATGCTGTCGATCGCCTCGGCGGTGCCCACTCCCTCGTAGAGCGCGTAGACGGCCTCGTTGATCATCGGGAGAAGGATTCTGTTCGATACGAAACCGGGAAAATCGTTGCACGCAACGGGAGTCTTGCCGAATTTCTTTGCCAGGCCTTCGGTGAGTTCGAAGGCAGGCTGCGAAGTGGCGAGACCCCGTATAATCTCCACGAGCCGCATGACGGGGACGGGATTCATGAAGTGCATGCCGATGACAAGCTCCGGCCGCTTCGTTGCCGCGGCGATCCTCGTGATGGGAATGGACGAGGTGTTCGAGGCGAGCACCACACCGGGTGCGCAGCATTCATCGAGTTTTCTGAATATGCCGAGCTTCAGGTCTTCCCTTTCCGTTGCCGCCTCCACCACAAAATCGGCCCCCGTCATATCTTCAATCTTCGTGCTGGTGCGGATGCGTTTCAGAATGGCTCCCTTGTCGCCGGCGGTCAGTTTCTCCTTTGCCACCAGCCGGTCGAGGTTTTTTGATATCGTGGCGAGACCCTTCGCCACGAACTCCTCGGCGATATCATGCATGATGACCTCACAGCCGCCCTGGTGTGCGGCGACCTGGGCAATGCCGTTGCCCATCTGGCCCGCTCCCACGATGCCCATTGTCTTGACTTCCATGGTTTTTCTCCTTCCCTGGATGAATTGGTGTGGTGATCCACCACGGCGGTCCTTCCGGGAATTACACCCCTTCGAGCACCACCGCCATACCCTGCCCGCCGCCGATGCACAGCGTGGCGAGGCCGCGCGGGAGATTTTTCTTTTTCATCTGCAGTGCGAGACTGTACACGATTCGCGCGCCGGTGCAGCCGATGGGGTGCCCGATCGATATCCCGCTCCCGTTCAGGTTGCACCTGTCGAGACTGATACCCAGTTCTCTCATGCAGGCGATTGCCTGGCAGGCGAAGGCTTCATTGAGTTCCACATAGTCAATGTCCTTCATGGTGATGCCGAGCTTTTTCATTACCTTTCGTGTCGCCGGGATCGGACCGAGTCCCATGTAGGCGGGATCGACGCCGCCGGAGGCATATCCTTTTATTTTTGCCAGGGGCTGCAGGCGGAGTTCACGGGCCTTTTCAGCGCTCATGACCACCACGGCGCATGCCGCATCGTTGATGCCCGAGGCGTTTCCGGCGGTGACGGTGCCGTCCTTTTTAAACACGGGGGGAATCTTGGACATCTTCTCGAGCGTCGTATCCATGGGGCGCTCGTCGACCTTGAAGATGACTGGATCGCCTTTCTTCTGGGGAATCACCACGGGGACGATTTCCTCGGCGAAGGTGCCGTTCGCGATAGCCGCCCGGGCCCTCTGATGGCTCAGGAATCCCAGTTCGTCCTGCTCATGCTTTGTGATTCCGTACTTCTCGGCGATGTTTTCCGCCGTCAGTCCCATGTGGTACTGGTTGAAGATTTCGAAAAGCCCGTCATGTACCATAAGGTCTGTAATTTTACCGAAGGGCATGTCCATGCGATAGCCCCACCGGGCGCTCGGAAGGGCGTAGGGAACCATGCTCATGTTTTCCATGCCTCCCGCCACGACGATATCGGCATCCCCGGCGGCGATTGACTGTGCCGCCAGTGTGATGGCCTTCATGCCGGACGCGCACACCTTGTTGATGGTGAAGGCATTGGATTCCTCGGGAAGCCCCGCATAAATGGACGCCTGCCGGGCCGGGTTCTGTCCCTGTCCGGCCTGGAGAACATTGCCCATGATGCACTCGTCGATATAGACGGGTGTAAGGGCCCCGTCGTAGTTATAATATTTTTTGTTGATGGCGGTCATGTCGAAATCGCCCAGCTTGTCGGGACGGCATGACTTCACAAAATCGCTGATCACGGGCCTCAGCCCCGCTCTCGTCAGGGCCTCCCTGATGACGAGGGCCCCCAGATCAACACATTTGACATCCTTCAGTGCTCCGCCGAAGTTGCCCACGGCGGTCCTTGCTCCGCTGACAATTACCGCGTCTCTCATATATCACTCCTTATCGTGGTATAGTTCATAACATACTTTTGTGCCTGTGTGCCGCCGAGTGTTCCCGCCGGACACACACATTCATCAATCATGCGGCCCCGGTGGAAGACGCATCGTCTTCCAGGGCATCTACGAACATCACCTCCCGCGGACATTTATACGGGGAGAGATACTGCCTGCAGTATTTAATGATCTCCTTCTCGTCCGCCGCGGCATTTTCCGCCTTCACCACAAGGGCGGTCACGATTTCCCCCCGCATCAAATCCGCTTTGCCGACGACACGGGAAGATGCCACGGCGGGGCACATGGCGAGGATGTCTTCCACTTCCCGGGGATATACATTGAACCCGTTGGTGATGATCATCCGTTTCTTCAATCCCATGATGTAGATGTATCCCTCTTCGTCGATCATGGCCAGATCACCGGTGAATAACCACCCCTCTTTAATCACCTCGGCCGTGGCCGCCTTGTCGTTGAAGTATCCCTTCATCACATTGGGGCCGCGGATGAGAAGTTCCCCCGTCTCGCCCGGGCCAAGCACCTTCGCGTTTTCATCAACGATCCGCACCTCCACGCGGGGAATGGGAACCCCTATCGACCCCGGCTTGTTTTTCATGTTGATGTGGTTGACGGCGCATACCGGCGACGCCTCGGTAAGCCCGTATCCCTCCAGAAGAGGTACGCGGAACCTGTCGTAGAACATGGGGATGTATTCGGCCGGCATTTTTGAGCCGCCGGTAATGCAGAACCGCAGGGAGCCCAGATTATGAAGATCCGCACCGGCATGCAGCAGCATGCCGAGATAGAGGCGCGGGACGGCGGCGATAAAGGTGATGGATTCATCTTCAATTGCCGTGAAGATGCCTTCCATATTGAACTTGTCCATCATTACCACGCTGGCGCCTACTTTTATGGTCATGAGCATGTTCACCGACGCGCCGAATGAATGATAGAAAGGTATCAGGCCGAGGACCCGGTCATGCTCCGTTCCTTCGCAGACATCCCGGAGGAGGACCGACTGGGTCGAAAGATTATAGTGGGTCAGCACCGCCCCGAGCGGTTTTCCCGTGAGTCCTGATGTGTAAATGATTGCCGCGGGATCGTCACCGGAGAGTTCCGCGTGTGCCAGGTGACCGGGGCGGCTGGCGATGGCGTCGGCGAGAGAAAAGTTCTCCCCGGCGCCGCCGGTGATAATCAGGTGCCTGCAATGCAGGAGCTCGTTCCTGATTTCTTCGTGTTTGCGCACTGAGGATGGAATGCTGATAAGCGCCTTCGACTCGCTGTTATTCAGCAGATGCGTCATTTCGTATGGCGTCGATGCCGGATTGAGCGTCACCGCCACGGCCCCGATTCTGAGGACCGCAAAGTACGCGACGATGAACTCGGGAATGTTGGGGAGCATGACTGCGACTTTGTCGCCCTTCGCGATCCCCAGGTCTTTCAGTTGCATGCCGAGGGCACAGACCGCCCGGTCCATCTCTTCGAAGGTAAAATGTACGTCCTTATAACTGAGGAAATTACTCTCTGGAAACCGGTGACAGGTGTCTTCAAGTATTAATGCGAGATTTGCCCGATTCATATACGCCTCCATTGCCGGCAAGTGACCTCAATATCACAAAGGATGTGGTCCTTCAACAATTTTACATGTCCGCGGTGTAATTCTAACATGCCGGTAATAAAAAAGATTTCGCCGGATGCCGCCGGGCTCCTTGACTTTTCCATCCTCCTTACTATATGTTCACCCGGCTTCACATTTTTGCGGGGGTAGAACGACGGACATGGCTCTCATTCTTGACGGGAAAAAGATTGCCGGGGAGGTGCGTCGGGCGGTCGCGGAGGAAGCGCTGACGCTGAAAGACGGCAGAGGAATCACGCCGGGCCTCGCGGTTATTCTCGTGGGTGACAATCCCGCATCACAGATCTACGTCCGGGGCAAGGAAAGCGCCTGCGCGAAGGCAGGTTTTCTCTCCCGGGCATTCAGCCTCTCCGCCGCCGCAACGGAATCGGAACTTCTTGCGATTATCGGCGGCCTGAACCGTGACCCTGCGATTCACGGCATCCTGGTGCAATTGCCGCTGCCGCGGCATCTGCGCCCTGATATCCTCATTGAAGCCATTGACCCCGCCAAGGATGTGGACGGACTGCATCCCTTCAACACCGGACGTCTCTTCACGGGCAATCCCTATCACACTGCATGCACCCCGTCGGGAGTCATCGAGCTTCTGGACCGTTACGGGATTGATATGGCGGGGAAAGATGCCGTCATAGTAGGAAGGAGCAATCTGGTGGGAAAGCCGCTCGCGCTCATGCTGCTCGCGCGGAACGCCACGGTCACCATGTGCCATACAAAAACGCACAATCTATCTGCGGTGACGGTCCGGGCCGATATTCTCGTCGCCGCCGCGGGCAGCCCCGGGATGGTGACCGGTGCAATGGTAAAGGAAGGGGCCGTGGTCATTGACGTGGGCATGAACCGCCGTGACGATGGTTCGGTGGTGGGAGATGTTGCCTTCAGCGAGGTGGCCCGGAAGGCCTCGTATATCACTCCCGTTCCCGGCGGCGTGGGGCCCATGACCATCGCGATGCTTCTCAGGAATACGCTGAATGCAGCACAGAGAATTGCCGGCTGAAGTAAGAATGACGATACTGCCGCACCCCCGCACCCGCCCGCTCATCATCACGGTTTTGTAATTTCCTGGAGAATGCAGAGTATGCATGAGACACAGATGCGGAAGCAGTAAAAAGGGAGATTCGCACATGGTAGACACGATTGACTGGCTGGGGCATTCGAGTGTTCGGATCCGCGCGGAAAAGATCGTGTATATCGACCCGTGGAAGCTCGGAAAATGCGGGAAGGCCGATATTGTGCTTATCAGTCACCCCCATTCCGACCACTGTTCGCCGGGGGATGTGAAAAAAGTCCTGAGGGATGACACGGTCATTATCGCGACGGCCGACTGCGCCCCCGGGCTGCCGGGGAATATCAGGGTGGTACAGCCGGGTGATGAGGTATCCCTCGGAGCGATACGTGTGACCGCGGTGCCTGCCTATAATGTGAATAAGGCCTTTCATCCGAAGGCGAAGGGCTGGGTTGGTTTTGTGATCACCGTCGGCGGAAAGAATATCTACTATGCCGGCGATACCGATGTAATCCCCGAGATGAAAAAGTTGAAGGCCGATATAATGATCGTGCCCGTGGGAGGCACCTATACAATGACGGCCGAAGAGGCCGCGGATGCGGTGAATATAATCAATCCCGAAACTGCCGTTCCCGTTCACTACGGTGACATTGTGGGAAGCCTCGATGATGCAAAACGGTTCAAGGAGCTCTGCCGTTGTGAAGTGGTGATAAAGCCTGCGGTAACCGCATGAAGAAAGTCCGTGGTTCGCCCGCCCTCCGGACCTGCGTTCGCTCTGCCGATCAATCTTCTTCCGGGGAGGTGTTCCTGCAGAAAATTCGCATATTTTATCAGAACTTACTTGACATAAGTGAATTTATGTTTAATTTATACTCGCTCTTCGGACTAGCACCTCAAACCCTTCGGAAATATTAAATAAGTATGAAAGGAGATATACGATGAAGTTGAGACCCTTACATGACAGGATTATTGTAAAGCGTCTGGAAGAAGAGGAAAAGACCAAGGGGGGGATCATCATACCCGACAGCGCCAAGGAAAAACCCATGGAGGGGAAGGTCATCGCCGTGGGCAAAGGCAAAGTGACGGAAGATGGGAAGCTGGTGAAACTCGATGTCAAGGCCGGTGACAGGGTCCTTTTCACCAAATACGCCGGCAGCGACGTGAAGATTGACGGCGTCGATCATCTCATCCTGCGTGAGGATGACGTCCTGGGCATTATAGAAAAGTAAAAAATCAGATAATGAAGGAGGAAGTTTTTAATGGGAGCAAAAATGTTACAGTACGATGATCAGGCGAGAAAGTCGATTCTCGACGGTGTCAATGCGCTCGCCAATGCGGTAAAAGTAACCCTCGGCCCCAAGGGGCGCAATGTCATACTGGAAAAGACCTTTGGTGCACCCACCGTCACCAAGGACGGCGTCACCGTGGCCAAGGAGATTGAACTGGAAGACAGGTTTGAAAACATGGGCGCCCAGATGGTGAGAGAGGTGGCCAGCAAGACAAGCGATGTGGCCGGCGACGGCACGACGACAGCTACCATACTGGCCCAGGCGATTTACCGGGAAGGCGTCAAGGCAGTGGCCGCAGGCAGCAATCCCATGGAAATCAAGCGCGGTATCGATAAGGCGGTTGAGGTGGTGGTGAGCGAGCTCAAAAAAATGAGCAAGCCGACGAAAGATCAGAAGGAAATTGCCCAGGTCGGCACGATATCCGCCAACAATGACGACACGATCGGCAACATCATCGCCGAGGCAATGAGCAAGGTAGGCAAGGAAGGCGTCATCACCGTCGAGGAAGCGAAGGGACTGCTGACGGAGCTGGAAGTGGTGGAAGGCATGCAGTTCGACCGCGGCTACATATCCCCCTATTTCGTGACCAACCCCGACAAGATGGTGGCGAATCTGGAAAATCCTCTGATTCTTATTCACGACAAAAAGATAGGCGGCATGAAGGACCTTCTTCCCGTCCTGGAACAGATTGCCAAAATGGGAAAGCCTCTTCTCATCATTGCCGAGGATATCGAGGGTGAAGCCCTCGCGACGCTGGTGGTGAATAAAATCAGGGGCACCCTGCAGGTGGCGGCGGTAAAGGCTCCGGGATTCGGCGATCGCCGGAAGGCGATGCTTGAGGATATCGCCATTCTCACCGGCGGCAAGGCCATTTCGGAAGACATGGGGTCGAAGCTTGAAAACACGCGCATCGAGGATCTCGGAACGGCTCGAAAGATCATCATCGATAAGGATAATACGACCATCATTGACGGTGCGGGCGACCGGGCGAGCCTCGAGGGCAGGGTAAAGCAGATACGGGCACAGATTGAAGAGACCACTTCTGATTACGACAGGGAGAAACTCCAGGAACGGCTGGCGAAACTCGTGGGCGGCGTTGCCGTGATACGGGTCGGCGCGGCGACGGAATCGGAGATGAAAGAAAAGAAGGCGCGCGTTGAAGACGCCCTCAATGCAACCAGGGCGGCCGTTGAAGAAGGCATTATCCCCGGCGGCGGTGTGGCACTCATACGGACGATTCCCGCGCTCGAGAAACTCAAACTGTCCACGGACCAGCAGGTCGGTGTGAATATCATCAAAAAGGCGCTCGAGGAGCCGCTGAAAATGATTGCTATGAATGCGGGGTATGAGGGCTCCATCGTGGCGGAAAAGGTGAAGGCCAAGACGGGCGATTTCGGCTTCAATGCACAGACCGAAACGTACGAGAACCTCATGAAATCCGGTGTCATTGACCCCACAAAAGTCGCACGGTTTGCAGTGCAGAATGCGGCAAGCGTGGCAGCACTCATGCTCACTACGCAATGCATGGTTGCCGAAAAGCCGAAAGACGAACCGTCAATGCCCGCCATGCCTCCCGGGGGCGGAATGGGCGGAATGGGCGGTATGATGTAACAGGGAGCATCACATCACTATAGAAGCGAATTGAGTGAGGGCCCCGCTCGCAGGCGAGCGGGGCCCTCGTGTTTTCATCGAAAGCAGTTGCCTGTCGGCGACGATGTATGTTAAGAGATGCGGAATTAATTGAGGCGGAGAAATCCATGGATTACAAGGACACCCTTAACCTTCCAAGAACCAGTTTCCCAATGAAAGCGAACCTCGCCACGAAAGAGCCCGAGATGCTCAAAAAGTGGGAGGACATGAATATTTATAAGAAAATCCGGGAAATTTCCAAAGGCCGGAAGCCCTACATTCTTCACGACGGCCCTCCCTACGCAAACGGTGATATTCACCTCGGAACGGCACTGAATAAAATCATAAAGGACATCGTGGTCAAATCGAAAAACATGATGGGCCATGACAGTATCTATGTGCCGGGGTGGGACTGCCACGGACTTCCCATCGAGCACCAGGTTGATCAGACCCTGGGTGATAAGAGATTTACCATCCCGCAGGCGGAGAAGCGGCGGCTCTGCAGGGCATACGCCGAGAAGTTTGTTGACATACAGCGCAACCAGTTCAAACGGTTCGGCGTGTTCGGTGAATGGGACTCCCCCTACATCACCATGGACTATGATTACGAGGCGACGACCATTGCGGAGCTCGCCACGCTGATTCTCAACGGTTCCGTGTACAAGGGGAAAAAGCCGGTCTACTGGTGTGCCTCGTGCAAGACCGCTCTCGCCGAGGCGGAGGTCGAATACAAGGACCACGAAACACCCTCGATATACGTGAAGTTCCGCGTCGTTTCGGATATCGCGCCGGTCCGTGCGAAGCTCGCGGGAGAAAAGGTGAGCGTCGTCATCTGGACCACCACGCCCTGGACCATTCCGGCAAACCTGGCGATTGCACTCCATTCGGATTTCGATTATGTGGCCCTCAAGGTGAAGGGTGAAGTATTCATTCTCGCAAAGGAACTCATCGACTATTGTCTCGATGCCTTCGGGTACCGCGGCGCACCCCACGAAATAATCGACGAATTCAAGGGGACTGCCCTCGAAGGACTGAAATGCAGGCATCCCCTTTATGACCGCGAGAGCGTCCTCATCGTCGCCCCCTTCGTCACCCTCGAAGCGGGGACGGGCTGCGTTCATATCGCGCCGGGCCACGGCCAGGAAGACTATGAAATCGGCCTTCACTACGGGCTCGATGTTTATGCGCCCGTCGACGACGACGGGAAATTCACCCCCGACGTGGGGTATTTCGCCGGCGAATTCGTCTTCGATGCCAACACATCGGTCAACAGAAAACTCAAAGAAAACGGCGCGCTCCTCGGCTCGCACGATATGGTTCACCAGTACCCCCATTGCTGGCGATGCAAGAATCCGATTATTTTCAGGTCCACGGAACAGTGGTTCATTTCCATGGAGAAGAACGGGCTGCGGCAAAAAGCGCTTGCCGCCATCGACAGCGTCGCGTGGGTTCCCGGGTGGGGTCGTGACCGCATTTACGGCATGATCGAGAACCGTCCGGACTGGTGTATTTCGCGGCAGCGCGTCTGGGGTGTGCCCATCGCGATTTTCTACTGCACGAAATGCGGCAGTGTCCTGGCGACGGAAAAAACCCTGAGTCATGTGGTGGCGCAGGTCAGAAAGTCCGGTGCCGATGTGTGGTTCGAAAAAGAGGCGAAGGATCTTCTTCCCGAAGGCACGACCTGCCCCGCGTGCAAGGGCGGTGAATTCAAAAAGGAAACGAATATCCTCGATGTGTGGTTTGATTCCGGCGTAAGCCATGCCGCCGTACTTGAAAAAAAGGGGCACTGGGAAGGCCTCCGGTCGCCCGCCGACATGTACCTCGAAGGAAGCGACCAGCACCGCGGCTGGTTTCATTCGTCCCTTCTTGAATCCGTCGGGACACGCGGCAGGGCTCCCTACCGGACGGTGCTTACGCACGGGTTTGTCGTTGACGGTGAAGGCAAAAAGATGTCCAAGTCGCTGGGAAATTTCGTCGATCCCCAGGAACTGGTGAATGTGTACGGTGCCGAAATACTCCGCCTCTGGGTCGCCGCCGAGGATTATACCGATGATATCAGGATTTCCGATGAAATCCTGAAGCGTCTTGTCGAAGCATACCGGAGGATCAGGAATACGAGCAGGTACATTCTGGGAAACCTCTATGACTTCGATTACGAAAAGGACATGGTGGCACTCCCGGAGATGAGAGAAATCGACCGGTGGGCGCTCCACCGTCTTCAGGAAATAATAAAGCGTGTCCGCAACGCGTACGAAGAATATCAGTTCCACGTCGTGTACTACACGCTTCATAATTTCTGCACCGTCGACCTGAGCGCGCTCTATCTCGACGTCCTGAAGGACCGCCTCTATACCTCGCGGGGGACATCGAAGGAACGGCGCTCCGCCCAGACCGCCATGTACCTCATCCTCGATGCGATGGCGCGCCTCCTCGCTCCCATCCTCACCTTCACGGCGGAAGAAATATGGGAGCATCTGCCTTCCGGCACGGGGAAGGCGGACAGCATCCACATGGCCCCGTTTCCCGATGTGGATGCGTCGTGTGTTGACGAGGCATTGAACGAGCGATGGGAATCGCTGATTACCGTAAGGGGAGAGGTGTCGAGGGCGATAGAAACGGTGCGGCAGAAAAAAATTGTGGGGCACTCCCTCGACTGCCGTGTTGACATCGCGGCACCGGGAAAATTACGCACGCTTCTCGACATGTATCGCGATGAACTGGCGGCGCTCTTTATCGTATCGCAGGTGAACCTGGCGCCGGACAGCCGGGGATTTGACAATCCCCATGAAAGCGCCGAGATACAGGGGCTCACGGTGGGCATTGCAAGGGCCGGTGGCGTCAAGTGCGAACGGTGCTGGAATTACAGCGAGACCGTGGGCGCGGACAGCGCACATCCGGCGATCTGCGGGCGGTGCCGCACGAATCTTTAACTGCGGGGAAGAGCAGGAGATGAGGTAGAATCATTATCCATGACTATCCGGGGGTATGGCCGATGAAATTGAAATATGCACTATTCGCAGGGACGCTCTTTGCAACGGTGATTATCGATCAACTTCTGAAGTCCTCCATACGGTCCATGATGGCGCTTCACGACTCCATCACGGTGATACCCGGTTTTTTTAATATCACCTACGGCACCAATCCCGGCGCTGCCTTCGGGTTCCTGGCCAAGGCCCCTCCCGCGTTTCGCACGCTTTTTTTAATCCTTGTGTCCATTGTTGCCATCGTGCTGATTCTCTATTTCATCGTGAAGAACAAGGCCACCGACAACCTTCTCACACTGTCGCTCTCCCTCATCATGGGCGGCGCCATCGGAAACCTCGTGGACCGCGTGCGGGCGGGCGAGGTGACCGACTTTCTTGATTTCTCCCTCGCCTCCTACCACTGGCCGGCCTTCAACATGGCCGATTCGTTTATCTCCATCGGGGCGGTCATTCTTATCTACGAGATATTCAAGAGACGGGGATAGCGCGGCATCGCTGCCGCCCCGCATCGAGCACTCGAGCAATCATACCTGCGCATACATCACCGGGCGGGCGAAGGTGACCTTTGCCGCTGGAGGGATTCCGCCTCTCAGGGGGGCAGCACAATCGTCACATCGAGGGACTGGCTTCCCCATTCAAGGGCATCATCGTGATCGCGGAAGAAGATATCGATATGATCACCGGTGATGGCCGTCCCCCGGTCGTGCACGACACCCCACCCGTACCCCGGGACATACATTCGTGTACCGAAGGGATAGTAAGGATCCGCGGCGATGGTTCCCTTGCGGGCCCTCGTGCCGTCCGCCGTGATGCCGATTTCTTTTTCCTCACCCTCACGGGGGCCGTAGGCGTAGACGGGAGGGCCGACGTAATTAAACTTTCTCTTCCATCCGCATGACTCGGGACCCGCATCGTAGGCGGTGACCAGCATCCTGCGCACTTCCTTCCGCCCCCTCCCGGCGGGGAAGGTGGCACAGCTCGAAATAAAGAAGAGTATCGTGAAAAGAATTACACATCCGGTGACGGTGCGATGGTGACCTTTCATAGTAGGGAAAATACCATGGAACCGCCCCGGCTTCAAGACGAGATACCGGCGCTTCCGGTGCCCCCGCCGTTCCGGGTGACGCATCCTATTTTGATTTCGTTGTGCTGAATGTCACCAAAAGGTCATAGGCGAGCACTATGCAGACGAGAATGCATCCGCCGGCGATGCTCAGGATGAAGGGATAAATAGGCATCTGGATGGTGAGCGATACCTCGCCGCTTGCCCTCAAATCAAGGGCGTAGCGTGTGCTCTGCCATGCCACGATTCCAAAGAGCACAATGGCGATGAGGTGATTTACGGTGTCAAGCGCCGCCTTGATTCTTCTGGGAAGTTTCTGGACGATGAATTCCACCGAAATATGGCCTTTTTCTTCCGTCGTATAGGCGAGCGAGAGTGCAATCACCACGGTCCCCAGGAGACCTACGATCTCGTAGGTCCCGGGGATCGGATGACGGAAAAAGCGGAGCACGACGTCGCTGCAGGTCAGGAGCATCATTCCCACCAGGGCGGCTGCAGCGATCCAGTTGGCGCCGCCTGCGATTAAATGAATGGTATCACCGAGTTTTTTCATGGAATGTTCTTTTTGTTCGGGTACTCCCCGCACTCATCACGGGGCCATGCCGGTTCAGGAAGCGCGTTCTCCTATCCCGCCCGAGGCGGGCTCTCGACAATATCCCCGGTCAAGGCGCACACATTCCAGGAAGTGAGGCGAACGGTGAACGTCCGCCTCAGTAATGAGGAAGAGCGCGCCACACAGAAGATGACCTTTCCTGCGAATTAATTACTTGCTGAATTTCGCAATCAGTCTTCTGATTTCGGCTATCGCCTTTTTTCCGGGAAGGCCTTTCTCCTCTTTGGCCTTCACATACTCGTCGATGGCCGGCTGTGCCGCCGCCGCCCACCTGGCGTTTTCCTCGGCGGAAAGGGGAATGATTTCATTTCCCAGGCTGAGTGAGAACGCTCTCCCTTCAGCGTCGCTCTCGTCCCACACGGTGCCATGTTTATCAATCCATTGAAGGCTCACTTCTTCAAAGATTTTTTTGATATCGTCGGGCAAAGCATTCCATTTGTCAAGATTCATCACCACAAACATAGCCGTGGTATACCCGATGTCGGTACATTCGGTGGTGTATTTAATAACCTCCGCCTGTTTCCAGCCTTTCAGTGTTTCCATCGGTGCAAATGTTCCTTCAACCACGCCCTTCTGAAGGGCTTCGTAGGTTTCACCCTGCGGCATCGCCACCGGGACCGCACCGAGGGCACTCGCCACCGAAGGATTGGGACAACGTATCTTCATGCCCTTGAGATCGGCGATTGTTTTCACCGGTTTTTTGGTGTGGAGCAGTCCGGGACCATGGGCGTGGATATAGAGAAGCTTTACATCATTCAGTTCCGCAGGTTTCATTTCCTGGTAGAATTCATTGGCAACACGTGTCGCCACCATGCCCGTGGGGTATCCGTGTGGAAGATCGAGGGACTCCATAACGGGGAACCGCCCGCGCGTATAGGCGAAGCAGGACATGCCGATATCAGAAATTCCTTTTGCCACGCCATCATAACACTGGTCCGCCTTGGTGAGGGTTCCTCCCGGAAAGGCTGTGATGGTGACTGCTCCATTGGTACGTTTCTGAATTTCTTCCGCCCATGCCATCGCCTCTTTACACTGACTATGGGTGGGACCGAAAAAGATGCTGTACGTGAGGTTGACCGTTTTTGCCTGCACGTCACTACTGCTCGCGGGAATCAATAGCAAAGCCGCCGCGATGACTGCAAGTACGAGAGCCGATAGTTTCTTCTGCATGGGTTCCTCCTTATTCTATTATGGTAGTGCTTCTTGCCTCATTTTTTAAGGGAAAGGCAAGTGGTTCGGTATGTGGGTCCTGGAAAATACGGGTTACTCGGAAAACCGGGGGAGCCTGCGCAACCATCACGAACGACGGCCGGCAGGCATCAATACATGTAGGTGATGCAGTAGAAGAGAATACGATGGAATGGTGTGGTACAAAATTTCATCTTTGCACGCTGGTTTTTATTGTTGCTGTTTCAGCTATTGTATTTTTAATTCCCTGTCAAGTCTTTTTTCGAAGGAATCCTCTGCCGTTGCAGAAGCACCGGGCATGGTCACGCGCGGTGCCGTCTACGGCGACTCTCCCGGCGGCAGTCTTCCGCGGGGATTCCGCCGACCCCTGTTTATTCATCCTGCCGGGTCTTTTTCAGTTCCGACTTCAGCTGCGCGGTCTCGGCCCTGCTTCTTCCCGGCTCTTCTTTCGTATGGATATGAGTACCGGTTGCGAGTGGTAAAAGAGGTAGCATAAAAACATGTCGCGGGTAAGCCGAAATTAGGAAAAAGTACTTGCCTAAAAATAAATATTACATTAAGTTACACTACCTTTCGGGATGGGAAGAGGGTTGGTTCAATGCCCTTCCGGGGGGCCGCGGGAGAAGGCTGCTTTTCTCGCACTGAAAGATGAATATCACCCATGATAGAACTTGATTTTGACAAGGGGGGAGGAATTATTCCCGCCATCGCCCAGGATTGCAGATCAGGCGAAGTGCTGATGCTTGCCTATATGAACCGTGATTCCTTTGCAAAGACGATGGAGACAGGGAAAGCAACCTACTGGAGCAGGTCGAGGAATGCGCTGTGGGTGAAAGGTGAAACCTCGGGCAATGTGCAGTTCGTGAAGGAAATTCTCGTGGACTGCGACAATGACGCGATTGTCCTTAAAATAGAGCAGGCCGGCGGCGTGGCATGCCATACCGGGTACCGGTCCTGTTTTTTCAGAAAAATTTCCGGCGGATCGCTGGAAGTGATAGGGGAAAGGATATACGATCCGGGAGAGTGAAAAGGAAATGAATCAGTTGAAGATCGGCATTCCCAAGGGAAGCCTCGAAGCGAATACAGTGGAGTTGTTCAGGAAGGCCGGCTGGCGCATCACCTATGATGAACGCAGCTATTTTCCCGATATTGATGATGAGGAGATGTGCTGTTCGCTGGTCAGGGCCCAGGAGATGTCGCGGTATGTCGATGAGGGTATCCTCGACCTTGGCTTGACGGGACGCGACTGGGTGCTGGAAAACGAATCCGACGTGGTGGTGGTGCAGGACCTCGTCTACTCGAAAGCCTCCACGAGGCAGGCGCGGTGGGTTCTGGTGGTGCGGGAGGATTCCCCCATCACGCGCATCGAGGATCTCCAGGGAAAACGGATTTCCACGGAGCTCGTCAACTTTACGAAACGTTACTTCGAGGAGCGTAATGTCGGTGTTCATGTGGAATTCTCCTGGGGGGCGACGGAAGCCAAGGTAGTGGAGGGTCTCGTCGATGCTATCGTCGAGGTCACCGAGACGGGGAGTACCCTCCGGGCCAACAAGCTTAAAATCATAGAAGAACTCATGAAAACGAACACCCAGCTGATTGCCAATAAAGCGGCCTGGGATGATCCCTGGAAGAGAAAAAAAATCGAGCAGATAAGCACGCTCCTCAAGGGATCACTCATGGCGATGGGCAAGGTGGGACTGAAATTGAATGTATCAAAGGAAAATCTGGCACGGGTGGTGCTCCTGCTCCCCTCGCTCAAAGCCCCGACGACCTCCGCGTTGTACAAGGAAGAATGGTTCGCCGTTGAGGCAATTGTGGAAAAGGATATCGTGAGGGACCTGATTCCCCTGCTCAGGGAAGCCGGTGCAGAGGGAATTATCGAATATCCTCTCAACAAGGTAATCTGAAGGGGGTGCACAATGGCGAGAAAAGGATCGGTGACGCGAAAGACCAGGGAAACCGATGTGCGCGCGGAAATCATCATGGAGGGCCGAGGGAGAGGCGCCATATCCACGACGATTCCCTTCCTTGACCACATGCTTACCCTGCTCGCACGCCACGGATTCATGGATATCACCGTCAGGGCGACGGGGGATACAGAGGTTGATTACCATCACCTCGTCGAGGATGTGGGAATCACCCTCGGCAAAGCCCTTCAGAAAGCACTGGGCGACAAGGTCGGCATGTCCCGGTACGGGTCGGCCTCCGTTCCCATGGATGAGAGCCTGGCGGAGGTGAGCATTGACGTCTCGGGAAGGCCCTACCTTGTATGGAATGCCGATTTCAATGGAAAGAAAATCAGGGACTTTGATCCTCAGCTCTTCAGGGAATTCTTCAAGGCCCTCGCCGACCACGGGGGGATCACCTTGCATATTAATGTCCTGTATGGTAAGAACCCGCACCACATGATCGAGTCAATATTCAAGGCCTTTGCCCGGGCGCTGCATACGGCGACCTCGATTGATGACCGCATCAAGGATGTGTTATCGACAAAAGGAAGCCTGTAGGGTGTGTATCTCTCCGCCGTCGACGCATGAACCAAAACCCCTGCCGTATGTTTCCATAGGGAGTGTTGCCGCCACGAGGGGGTGATTTCCATCAGGAACTATTTCCCGTATTCAAGAGGTTGCTACAGTTGTATCGCGGTGCTGGTCCTCTGCGTCTCAATCGCGGGCTGTGCGGCTGACCGTTCCGTGACGGAGCGGCCGGCATCATACGCCGTGTCGCAGAAAGCCTTTACCACGATCGCCGTGGTTCCCTTTCAGAAAATGACCACCGATGAACCCTCCGTGCACTATGTCCGCTGCCCGGTCTCCGGATCGATCATGAGAACCTGCGCATACACGGGTGCACCCGAACAGAAGGTTGAGGAAATGTTCACCCGGCGGCTGCGGGGAATCGAATCGGTCCTCACCGTCCCCCCGGAGAGGGTGCAGGGAGCGTACAGGAGACTCGCCAGTGATTCCTTTGTCACTTCTCCATTGCAGATTGCCCGTTCCATGGGCACGGAACTGAATGTCGACGGGGTCATTCTCGGCTATCTCTTCTGTTACCGGGACCGGAAAGGATATCCCTATTCCGTCGAATATCCCGCGTCGGCGGCATTCAGCGTGTACCTGATAGATGTGAAGAGCGGCGCAATCGCGTGGAAGGGCATATTCGACAAAACACAGGCCTCTCTGATGGAGAACGTGCTCGATATATCGTCCTTCATACGGCAGGGGGGGCAGTGGGTCACGGCGGATGAGCTTATCGAGGAAGGCGTTCTCGAAATGATGGAGTCCTTCCCCGGGGCGCGGCGAAGCGTGAGTGCCCCGGCAGAGGGAATCTGAGCAGTCATCATACCGGCATCTGATTTCTCCCCGCACAACGAGTTGTTGAATATTCAGTGAGAGACGGTCTCGTACAAAGTCATAATTGGCATGGCTTCGCAAAAAAAGCTCCGGGTTCAAGGCGCGCGAATTCCGGGGAATGAAGCGCAGCGCGGAAGAGGGGCTTTTGACAAAGCCGGAAGTTTGAGGGAAACCACCGCATGATCATAATCCCTGCGATAGACCTGAAGGACGGCAAATGTGTCCGTCTCATGCAGGGTGATTTCGGACGCGTGACCGTATATGCCGATGACCCCGTGGAGGTGGCGCAGAGATGGCGGGAAGCCGGCGCCGGGCGCATCCACATCGTTGACCTCGACGGTGCACGGACGGGCACTCCCTGTCACAGGGACGTTATCGAAAGAATCGCCCGCAGTATTTCCGTTCCCCTCCAGGTCGGCGGAGGGATACGGGATAGCGCCGCCATCGCCGCCTATCGTGAGGTGGGCGTCAGGTGGGTCATCATAGGGACCGCCGCACTGGAAAAGAGCGATTTCGTGTTCGATGTCTGCGCACGGTACCCCGGTGCGGTGATTCTCGGCATAGACGCGAGGGACGGCAGGGTTTCGGTAAAGGGCTGGCGCGAGGATACCGGGGAGACCCCCGTGGCGCTCGCCAGGCGCTACGAAACATCGGGCTGTGCCGCCATTGTCTATACCGACATCACGCGGGACGGGACGGGAGCGGGAGTCAATACGGCAGCGACAAAGCTTCTTGCCGAATCGGTGAATATTCCCGTCATCGCCTCGGGCGGAGTATCGGGGCTGGCGGATATTGATACACTTCTGGAGATTGAACCCGCGGGCGTCATCGGCGTTATTATAGGCAGGGCGCTCTATAACGGCAGCCTTGATCTCGCCGGGGCACTACGGCATGCCGCCCGTGCCGGGGTGCGCGGCCGGTATGCAGAGCATCCTCGCGGGGAAAAGAAATAGAGAGGGAGGAATGGGTGCGATGGAATCGTGTGTGTTCTGCAGAATCGTAAAAGGTGAACTGCCGGCGACGGTGGTATTTGAATCTGAAAGCGTCATCGCCTTCGATGATATTCATCCCATGGCGCCCGTTCATGTAATCATTATTCCGAAACGGCATATCGCGACACTGATGGACCTCGATGACAAGGGACTCGACATCATGCGGGACATCACCCGGGCGGCGCAGGAGGTGGCGCGCAAAAAGGGGGTGGATGCGAGCGGGTTCCGGATGGCGATAAACTGCAACAAAGAGGGAGGTCAGCTTATATTTCACCTCCATGCGCATCTTCTTGGTGGTGAGCAGCTTGATGACAGGATGGGATGAGGGGCACTTGTAATTGACTTCTCACAAGAGATTTATGGGGCATGATTCAGGCACAATTTGACAACGAGGCAACAGAAACTACATTAGAAATCATGGATGGTGCATGATACATTCGTGATAGCTTAATGAAACAAGGCAAAAAGGTGGCTCTATGAACGAACTGACAAAGAAAATAGAAGCGGACATGACAAAAGCGGCGAAAACGCAGGACAAGGCGCGGCTCTCGGCGCTCAGAATGGTCAAGGCGGCGCTCCACAACAGGGAAATCGATCTCAAAGAGGCATTCACTGAAAAAGAGGCGATTCAGGTACTGTCCTCCCTCGTAAAACAGAGAAAAGACTCGATTGAACAGTTTACAAACGGCAAGAGGTTCGATCTGGTCCGGAAGGAGGAGGCGGAACTGGCAGTGATACAGGAATTCATGCCCTCCCAGTTGACGGAGGAGGAGGTCAGAAAGATTATTGAAAATGCCATTGGTGAGACGGGGGCGACGGGGATTCGCGATATGGGGAAAGTGATGAAGGAGCTCATGCCCCATGTCACGGGCAGGACCGATGGAAAGATAGTGAGTGAGCTGGTAAAGGCGAGGTTGTCCGCCTGAGAAACCGCGGTGACGCGGACACTGCGGATGCTACATATCGTATGCAGCGTGCCGCTAAGGAGATTCCCGTGGACGGGCATATTTCCCGTGATGCCGTTGACGAAATACGAAGCAGGGTCAACATTGTGGATCTCGTATCCGAACATGTAACCCTGAAGAAGGCCGGAAGAAACTTCGTCGGACTCTGCCCGTTTCACAAGGAGAAGACTCCTTCTTTCACGGTGAACGCGGACAAGCAGATTTTTTACTGCTTCGGCTGCCATGAGGGGGGGAATGCGATTTCCTTCGTCATGAAAATAAACAATATGACGTTCCCCGATGCGGTGACGCATCTCGCCAGGAAAATGGGCATCGCCATCCAGGTCAGGGAACCTTCGCCGAAAGAGCGGAAGGAGGCGGGCGAGCGGGAGAAGCTGCTGCGGATCAACCGGATGGCGATGGAGTTCTTTTCCAAGACGCTTGCCTCTTCGCGGGGTGAAACGGCACGGGCCTACCTGCGGAAGCGGGGAATCGATGAGGCGGTGCAGGAGAAATTTCACCTTGGATATGCCGTGGACGAGTGGCGCGAACTCAAGCGGTTCTTTGAAGACCGCAAAGCGCCCCTTCCGCTGGTGGAAAAGGCGGGCTTCCTGGTCAGAAAAGACAACGGCGACTATTACGACCGGTTTCGCGGAAGAATCATGTTCCCCATCAGCGATTTGAACGGCAACGTGATTGCCTTCGGCGGGAGGGTGCTCGGGGACGGAGAGCCGAAATACATGAATTCACCGGAAACGCCCGTCTATACCAAGGGAAGGACGCTTTTCGGCCTTTATGAGACCAGGGATGATATACGGAAAAAAGACAGCGTCGTCATTGTCGAAGGTTATTTTGATTTCCTCGCCCTGTGGATTGCAGGGGCAAAACACGTCGTCGCCTCCCTCGGCACCGCCCTCACGAGGGACCAAGTTGAGCTTTTAAAGCGGTTCACGAGAAATGTCGTGCTTATCTTTGATCCCGATGAGGCCGGAAGAAGCGCCACGGAGCGCGGCCTCCAGCTCTTTCTCGAAGAAAAAATGCACTCGCGCATCGTGATACTGCCGGGAGGCTGTGATCCGGCCGATTATGCGGCGAAATTCGGCGCTGAAAAAGTGGGAGAAGTCATTGATCGGTCCGACTCGATGGTGGATTATTATATTGACCACGTCATAGGAAAAAAGGACACGCTTGAGGAACATGCCGATACGGTGAGGAGCGCGGTCTCCTTCATTGCGGGCATCCGCGACCCCGTGGAGAGGAATCTCTTTGTGAGAAGGGTCTCGGAGCGGCTTGGCATTGACGAGGGTCTGATAAAAAATGAAATCGCCTCGGCGCCGGGGAAAAGCAGGGGGCCGGCACCGGTCCGGGATGACCGTCCCCGGAAGCGGGCGGGCACCGTCGATGCGGTGGAACTGACGCTTCTCTGCCTGATGGCCGAACGTCCCGAAAAGATTCCCCTCGTGGCGGAGGAACACATACTTTCCTTTTTCATGGACCCGGAGCTCGCCAGGCTGGGACGTGTGCTCGTGGAAGAAAAGCCCGAGGTCTCGGAATTTGTGAGCGCCCTGCCCGAGGGAGAAGTGAAGGAGAAGCTGCTCGCCCTCATGGTGGACGGGGCGGTACCCGGCGACGACCTCATTGACAGGGTGTTCAGTGATACGATAAAGCGGATACGGGAGAAATGGTTCAAGATGAAGCACCGGATGCTGAAGACGGAGATTCAGAAAGCACAGGAGGCGGGGGATACGGAGCGCTGCACCACGCTTCTCCGTGAAAAGGAATCACTGCTGAAAGAAGCACGGAAGGCACTGCAGGCGGGTGCCGCCTCAGGCAATGCGCAAGGAGATGCGTAATGAAAAAAATAATCCATTCCGATGAAGTAAAAAAACTGATTTTACTGGGGGAGGAAAAGGGGTTCCTGACCTTCGATGATATCAACGACATGCTGCCGTCGGACGTACTGTTAGACCAGATCGATGATATCATGATGCTCTTCGGGGAGAAGAATATCGATATCATCGATGCCGAAAAGGACGACAAGACCGCGACCCATAAGGTAGCCGAGGAGGTGGATGACCTGAAGGAAGCAGATGCACAGCTTCTGTCCATCTCGACACTCGGGAAAACCAGCGACCCCGTGAAGATGTATCTTCGGGAAATGGGGCTCGTCTCGCTTCTCTCCAGGGAAGAGGAGGTGGAGATAGCGAAAAAGATTGAGGAAGGCGAGAAGAGGATCATGGATACGCTTTTCAGCCTCCACTATTTCATACATGAAGTTGTCGAAATGGGCGCGCGCCTGAAAAAGGATGAACTGAAAATCAAGGCGATCATCGACAACATAGAGGACGAGAGCGGTTTCGTGGAGGAGGATACTCAGCGGCAGCGGGTGCAGACCCTCATCGATCAGGTGACCAGGCTCTACGGGAGAAACTGCCGGATCGAGACCGCATTGAAAGAGGGGCGCCTCAATGACGGCAAGGTAAGTCGCCACCGAAGGGAATTGCAGATCAACGCGAAGAAAATAATAGAGCTCTGCTGCGAAATAAGGCTGAGCAAACGGCGCATCAACAGGATGGTCTCGGAGCTGAAAGATGCCGCCGAACGCGTCAGGAAGCTGGAGCGGAAAATCAACACAGCCAGGGACAAAACAGGGGTAACCCTCAGCACGCTGGAAACCCTCTTTACCCTGAAGAAGAGTAAGCCTCGTGAAGCAAAGGCGTTTGCGAAAAAAAACAAGGTAAAAATTCCCTTCGAGAAACTGAAGGAAACGGAAAAGGCGATACGGGATTCAAAGGCGGAGATGAGAAAAATCACCTCCCTGTATTGTATGTCGAAAGATAACATTAAAATCAAAGTGGCGGCCATTACCTCCGGGGAAATTGAGGCGAACGACGCCAAACAAAAACTCATCCAGGCAAACCTGCGGCTCGTCGTCAGCATTGCAAAAAAGTACACGAACCGCGGACTGCAGTTTCTTGACCTTATCCAGGAGGGCAATATCGGCCTCATGAAGGCCGTGGAAAAATTCGAGTATCAGCGGGGGTACAAGTTTTCCACCTACGCGACATGGTGGATCCGCCAGGCGATCACCCGTGCCATCGCGGACCAGGCGCGCACCATCCGCATACCCGTTCACATGATAGAAACCATCAACAAGCTGATACGGACATCGCGGTACCTGGTGCAGGAGCTCGGCAGGGAGCCGAATTCGGCGGAGATCGCCGAAAAAATGGAATTTCCCCTCGACAAGGTACGGAAGGTGTTGAAAATCGCCAAGGAGCCCATATCGCTGGAGACCCCCATTGGTGAAGAGGAAGACAGCTCGCTGGGCGACTTCATCGAGGACAAGAAAATCATGTCCCCCTCGGACGCGACGATGAGCATGGACCTGGCGAAACAGACGAGGAAGATACTCTCCACCCTCACGGCCCGGGAGGAAAAGGTCCTGAGAATGAGGTTCGGCATCAGCGAAAGAATGGATTTCGATACCACGGTGGATGATGACAGCGTACACACCGTCGAGCGGGCCAAGCAGATTGAGCAGAACGTCCTCAAGCAGATGCGGCAGTCATCACGGCGAAGGGAGATAAAAAGCGGCACGAAGTAGCGTGCAGTAAACGATACCCGGCCCGGGAATCATTGTCGGTTTATGGTCAGTGCCACCCACAACTAAATGAAAGATTAATCACGAGCATTATCTATTACTACTTCAAATCTTTGTCTCGTAAATATCCATCCGAAATCAAGTTCAAGATTAACAAACTCAAGGTAAAATGGTTCATATAAATCACTTTTGTAGGGGGCTCTAAATCAATAGGAGGGATTATGGGTAACTGAAGACCCCGTTTTTAGGCAATTCATATTACTCATAATTATCCCCCCTCACACAAAATAAAACTTTCTAGTGCGTGATTGAGTTTCTATTGCAAAATCTTTACTCAACTAATTTGCACTTTTTATAGAATTCTGCTGGCTCTAATAAATCGATATCATCATCAATCTTATTTTTAAGATTTTTATAAGCCTCGATTCTTAAAAAGAAATTCCTTGGATTGAAAAGTTCATTATTCCTATCCGCTTCATTTTTTGCCCTGAACACTTCATATCGTATTGCTGAGTTGCATCGGTTGAATAGGGCTTCTGAAAAAGATTCTACACTAGGGATTATCACTCTTAAATTTTCTATAGTTAGAGCATTATTATATGCTTTACTTATAATATATCCTGCGAGAGCTAATAGAGTTGTATCAGCATGTCCTAAATATTCCTTTATCAGAGCATCATTTCCACTTGGATTTTCTCCTAAGTTCTTGATTACCTCCTCAGTGTGATTCGCAAATCTTTGTGACAGAACAAATGGAAGAAATAATTCTTCAGCATAACGATTTCCGGGGAATACAAAGTTGTAAAGTCCCTGAGTACTCAAATCCCAGATCAACTTAGGACTAGACTTTGCTTCTATCGGTTTACCATTAAAAGCCAGATACGCTTTAGCTGCTTCAACATTTGATATTCTTCTGTAAGTTCTACAACCAGTTATTAGAAATCCTCTTTTTTGTTCGGTTGTGAGAGAGTCCCATTCACCTTCTTTGCAGTCGTAAAAATACGGAATTTCCCAATGAATAAATTTGAGTTGAAGTTCTTTCTGTATAGGATCGTTTGAGCGAAGAGTTCGTTCGCTAACTTTGGTCTGTGAATTTGTATATGTGGCAATTTTTCCTTTCAAGTCTTCGTCTGACGTAGCGATTATTCGTACGAGAAAATTTGTTTCAGAAGAGCATCTATGTACCGTTGGGCGATTCAGTATTGATACTGTCTGGCATCCATTCACAATTTGTGGGTGGTATATATACGCATCTCTTCATGGTCAATAAGAAGAAGTGTAATTCTTGCGGTATCTGTATCAAGAAATGTCCGACAAAAAATATAACCATGAATAAGAAAGATTTCCCCAAATGGGGGAGAAATTGCATATCATGCTGGTACTGCGAAATGAGTTGCCCGACGGAAGCAATTACGTCTACTGTTGATTGGCCTATCATGATCCCATTCATGAAATACAATATCAGCAAAGCACTCTCTACTCTCTCAATTGATAAAACCAAAGTGACATTCAGTAAGGGAAAAGTGAAGCGGATTTAATTGGTAAATGGAAGACTTCTGCTGTCACTGAACGATAACGACTCGCGTAAACGAAATAAAGTTGGCTTCCACGAAATTTCAGAAAAAAGCCGTCGGGGATATTAATCATTTGATTTATAAGAGGAAGCAGGAGAAACTATGAAGAAGGAAACCATATGCGTCCAGAGCGGTACATACCATGATCTCGCCACCAGGGGCGTTAACACTCCAATATTCACATCATCATCATTTGAGTACCTAGAACGGGAAGACTGCCCCTATCCGCGCTATTTCAATACGCCGAACCAGGAAGCCGTTGTTCGTAAGCTTTGCGCGCTTGAGGGCGCCGAGGATGGCGTGCTTTTCAGCTCCGGCATGGCAGCAATTAGCACTGCCATATTGGCCTGTGCCGGGGCGACAGATCACGTCGTCATGCTGGACGCACTCTATGGTGGCACGCATGCCTTTGCCACGGATACCTTTGATCGGTTTGGCATTCGGTACTCGTTCGTAGCCACAAATGCGGATGCGGTAGCGCAGGCGCTGACGCCAGGCACTAAAGCGATTGTGATCGAGTCTCCTACAAATCCCCTGTTAAGAATTATCGACATACGCCGTGTGGCGGAAGTCGCCAAGCGCCGAGGGATTACAACGATCTTCGATAACACATTCGCGACCCCCATCAACCAAACGCCTTTGGCGTTGGGGATTGACGTGGTTGTCCACAGCGGAACCAAGTATATGGGTGGTCATAGCGATCTCTGCTGCGGAGTTGTGCTCACATCAAAGGAACGCGCAGGTCAAATCCGGGCGATGGCCCGACACTTGGGTGGCAGCTTGAACGCAACTACCTGCTATCTACTCGAACGGAGTCTAAAGACCCTCGCTCTGCGAGTGGAGCGTCAGACATGCAACGCGCTTCGCATTGCGGAGTTTCTTGCCGGACATAATGCAGTCAGAAACGTCAACTATCCTGGATTGCCGGGGTTCATAGGACACAAGATTGCTAGCACGCAGATGACAGGTTTTGGGGCCATGCTGTCCTTCGAATTGAACCAGGGAGTACGGCAGGCAGACTTTCTGCACCGGTTGCAGATCATTCGCCCCGCTGTCAGTCTGGGCGGGGTAGAGACTCTTATCTGCGCTCCAGCCGAAACATCACATGCAAAGATTTCGGCGGATGAACGGCGCAGAATTGGAGTTACAGATGATCTCCTTCGATTGTCTGTGGGAATCGAGAATGTCGATGACCTGATTAATGATCTGAAGCAAGCATTGAATGACAAATAAGAATCGAACAACAGAGTGGTAGATATCTGCCGTTGTTGCGCGTCCGTTGAAACCCACACCCTACGATACCAAGTATTTGATTGGAGGTTCACCCGTAGTAGATTTGTAACGGTAATTTTTAGATATATCATATTCATTTTAATGCTTCTTAGGTGGACGAAGCATTCCTGTACTATGCAAATTGTAAACCGCGACAAAAATGCAGGACTTTAATCCGTAATAAACATAATTCACATCCGACAACAAACATCTACATCATACCTTAAATTTTGTGGCCAATATTGCCTTGACATACAAGACCAAGCATCGTGGTGTTGGGGATTTAGAAAGCGACTCTAAGTCCCCTTTTTTCATTTGGGTAATTTTGGCCGTCCGCAACGCAATCGGTCATCCCCCAAATGTCCTCTTATCGGGTGAAATGCGCTCCCATTTCAAAGGCCTTTGCGCAGTCGAGGGGAAATACTTCCCGCCGCCTCTGGGCCTTCTTCTCAGGGTCGAAGCGGGGGGCGAATACCTTTGAATAGTCTTCAAACTGGTAGGTGTCATAACTGCACAATGACTCCGAAGCCCCGAATATTCTTGCCAGGATCATCTCATTCCAGCTGATGTGGTGATCGAAGCCCCGTTCTTTCGCCATTTTCTCGGTCGCACCCAGGGTGTAGATGAAGCCGGTCGAAATCTTTCTCGGGAAGAGCGACCCCGGTGGGTCGGTATAGGGAGAAAAGGGGAAGAACAAGCGCTCCATAAAGGACCTCATCTCCCCTGTAACGGTTCCGTAATAGATCGGGGATCCGAGGATAAGAGCCTGGACATCCAGAACCGCCTTCAGGAGAGGGGTCAGGTCGTCTTTCACGACACACCTGCCATAGCTCGGGCCGTCTATCGTCTTGCAAGCGAAGCAGCTCACACACCCTTTGAAATCGAGGTTATAGAGATGCACCAGTTCTGTTTCCGCGCCCTTGGACGCCGCACCATCGAGCGCTCTTTCGAGCAGTGTCGCCGTATTCCATTTCTTTCTCGGACTTCCGTTAACTGCAATCACTTTCATGTGTCATACCTCCCTTGTTTAATTGCCTCTTCATGTACCTCTGATTGAGAAGAGGGCCGCCGCCAGGGCCCTTTCTGCGTCTAGTATTACACATACAAAGACAGGGCAACAGGCTAATAACGCAACACGAAAGAAAAAATTTGTACCATTACTAGAGGCTATATGAAAATACATTTTAAACAGCTTGCCTTTGTATTGCATATACTGGACAATTAATTATTGCAGTTACAGTAAAGTCGGCAGTTATTAAATACAGCCGGATAATTTGTCAAAATCGTTTATAACTACCCAAAAAAGACAGCATTCAACTTAAAAGAGTGGACCCATGGAAAAGATAAGACTGGGCAAAACAAATATAATGGTATCACAGTTGGGTTTCGGGAGCATTCCCATCCAGAGGGACTCGGAAGAAGAGGCGGTGGCCATTGTAAAGAGATGTCTAGAACTGGGCGTCACCTTTCTCGATACCGCCAATGCCTATACCACCAGCGAGGAGCGGATAGGAAAGGCGATTGTGGGTAAACGCGAAGGGCTCGTCATTGCCACGAAGACCACTGCCCGGAACCGAGAGGATGTGGAAAAACATATCAATTTGAGCCTTAAGCGCCTCGGCGTCGAATACATCGACCTTTACCAGTTCCACAATGTGAGTGACTCCAACGCAGTGAAGACCGTCCTTGATCCCAATGGACCAATGGCTGTGGTTAGAGAGGCCCAGAAATCAGGGCGGATCAGACATATCGGCGTCACCTCGCACCAGATAGAAATAGCCAAAGAGGCCGTAAAATCCGGCCACTTCGAGACCGTTATGTTTCCTTTCAACGTTGTCACCTCTGAGGCTGCCGAAGACCTTCTGCCCCTATGCAGAGAATACGACGTCGGTTTCATCGCTATGAAGCCCCTAGCTGGAGGCATGCTGGAGAACGTCGCCATTGCATTTAAATATCTGATGCAATTTCCGGATTTGCTGCTCATTCCGGGCATAGAAAAGATCCATGAGATCGATGAGATTGTGACAGTGATGAAAGAGACAAGCGCGATGACGGAATCTGAACAGCAGGAGATCCAAAGACTAAGGGAGCAGTTGAGCACCAAGTTCTGCCGGCGATGCGACTATTGCCAGCCCTGCGATATGGGAATACCCATATCGGTCGTGATGCAGAGCAGCAGTTTCGTAAAGCGGTTGCCGCCTGAGAGCACCTTCTCCGGCTGGATTGCCGCCGCAATGGAGAAGGCAGCTGAATGCACCCAATGCGGCGATTGCGAAGAACGATGTCCCTTTGATCTCCCCATCAGGGAAATGATTGTCGAGTATGTGCATTCCTACGGGGAGGCGAAAAAGAGGTACCAGGAACGGGTTAATACCACCCACTAAACCTATAGATTCCAGTCGAACATGGTAGGAGGTAATGATGCAAAAGATTACCAATAATATTTACACCGAAACCGGGTTTCGAGGGTGCAATCCCGGCTTCGTAATCACTACGGAAGGGGTAGTGATGATTGATACTCCTCAGCTGCCAGCGGACGCAATAGGGTGGCGCAATGAGATCTCGAAACATGGTTCTGTTCGCTACCTGATAAATACCGAGCCTCACGGCGATCATTTCACCGGGAATTACTATTTCGAGGGCACAGTAGTGGCTCATGAGGGAACCAGAGACGTAATTCTAGCAGCCTCAGTGAAACAACTAAGGGAACGACTCGGGCAGACAGCGCCTGCGAGCCTTTCCCTTATGGAGGGATTCAGCTATCGCCCGCCCACCATTACCCTTTCCCAGCGACTGACTCTCTACGTAGGCGATCACACCTTCCAGCTCATTAACCTCCCTGGGCACACCCCTTACCAGGTGGCAGTTTATATCCCCGAGGAGAGGGTAGTCTTTACCTCAGACAATGTATTTGGCAAAGTACAGGCTTGGCTTCACCAAGCCCTCCCTTATGAGTGGTTAAATTCATTGAAGCGAATTCAGGAGCTGAAGGCCGATATCCTGGTTCCAGGGCACGGCAGCATTTGTAACCAAAGTTACATCCCTGAAATGAGCGCTTTTATTCAGGCTTGGATAGATGCAGTCGCTGCGGCCATTAACCAAGGGATGAGTCTGGAGGAGGCTCAAAACAAGGTTTCACTCCTCGATCGCTATCCTATGGAGAAAGGGAGCGAAGCCATGGCACAAGAGGTGCAGCGGATGAATGTAGCACGCCTGTATGAAGTGCTTAAAAAGTAGAAAATAAACTACCGTGCTTTGGGGGGCAGGTCACAGAAAAACCATCACGCTTTGGAGCAAGCTGCTTCTTCCTGAACTAAATAGAATTTGGCACAGCGTATTAGCTTCAAGTTTTTCCTGTAATCGTGTAACTGACAATTTCTATAAAGTGCACACTTTCAAGTAATCGTCAGTCTTTCACTTCGAATACCGACACGGAAGCGCATCAATAATTATAACTAGTCAACTGCCGAAAAATAACTTGCAAGGAGGCGCTACGAGAAAAAACAATCTGGCTTTACCTTATAAAATCATTATGCGAAAGAATCAGAAGCAAGCGTCGCTCCGCTCCGACAACGTTACCGATTTCATCAGAATAACCATGTAAACGAGTAGTAATTTTATAGGGGGAAAGATTTGTTATGGGAAAGAAACGAATCACAAAAGGAGAACGATATTCTCAGATAATAGATTGTGCGACGAAGGTATTTGCCAAAAAAGGATATTCTGGTGCAACCACAAAGAACATCAGCGAGGCCGCTGGTATCTCTGAAAAAAATAATCTATGTTCATTCATTTCAAAAACAAGCAAGACCTGTTTTTGAAGTGCTTTAATAGAGTTGAAGAAGAGATGCGATTAAACTTCAGAAGAATTATACGAGAGTATAAAGGAAACCCATTAGCCATTTTAGAACAAATTGGTCTATTCCTTTTCGATTATATAAACAAAAAAATACGCTTTCAGCCTCATAGGCTTACATGCGAGAGAAGTAAATAACAAGGTGATAAAAGAAGAATACAAAAAATCGATAACCATGTACATTGACACTCTTGAAATAACCGTTAAAAAGGTCATAGAAAAAGGCATGATGCCTCCCTCTCTC
>JAPLJO010000141.1 GCA_026388515.1 Deltaproteobacteria bacterium
GGGCCAACATTGAAAACCCCGGTTAACGGGAACGGCAACGCGGACTGTTACACAAATTCGGACAGTCAGTCCATTAGCGTGGATACAAGCGGCAGGGCCTATATCATCTGGGAGGACGACCGCGACGATTATAACTCTTCCATCTACTTCATGCAGATTACACCGACTCCCTACACGGATGGCCTGACCGCCCTGCCCGCACCAGCCGGATGGTACGCCCAGAAGACGATCGTCGACGCCAATGTTTTCCCCGGTCATGCTCCGCCTCTGGTTCGGCCCTTCTCGCGAATGGATTCTACGGGCAACATTTACGTCACCTTCTTTTTAGGAGGGTTTAGTCCTCTCTTTTATCTTGCGGTCGATCAGGCCGGAGTTGTGAACAACCCTCCGGGCTTGCTTGATCCGAATGCGGCCGACTCCTACGGCAGGGGCCGCATGGCCTTCCCCTGCGTGGGGCCTTATTTCGTCTGGAGCAGCTACAGTTACGGGCTGGGAATTTACGCGTATATCCTGGACGACGACCAGGACTATGTCGAGGACGACTGCGACAACTGCTCCGAAACACACAATCCCGACCAGGCCGATATCGACCAGGATGGTGTGGGCGATGCCTGTGACAACTGCCCCAATAATTATAATCCCAAACAGGAGGACACTGACGAGGACGGTACTGCCGATGCCTGTGACAACTGCCCCTCTATATCCAATAATGATCAGGCGGATGGCGACCAGGATGGTGTGGGCGATCTCTGCGACAACTGCGTCACAGTACCCAACCCCGATCAAGCCGATCCTGACAGGGACAAAATCGGCAGTGTCTGTGACACCTGCCCCAACTACTACAATCCCGACCAGAAATTTCCGCTGGGCGACATTGACAAGGACTGCGACGTGGACTGCGTCGACCTCAATCTTCTCAAATCAAGGGTCGGCAAGTCCATCAAGCTTTACCCGGAATGCGATATCAACGGCGACAAGGTGATAAGCTCGACCGACGTGATGAAGCTGACTACACTCTACTCATACCTCCTGCGCTGCAGCAATTCCCGGACCGTCCGTTAGGGCCGGCCTGATACCTGAGATGCAAAAACCCGCGGGGCATCGCGTCCCGCGGGTTTTTTATTGCGGCCTCTCTGCATGGCGCCGCACCGTTACTCAAAAGTCAGGAGTTCCCCCGGAGTGTCGATGAGAAAATCGGGATTCGCCTTCAGAAGACGTTCCTTCGAGTGCCACCCCCAGGTGACGGCAATTGTTTTCACCTCCGCCTTTTTCGCCTCCCGTATGTCGCCTGCCGTATCGCCGATGAAATAGGCGTGCTCCCCCGCAACACCCTGCATCGCCAGCGCATGGGCGATCTTCTTCACCTTGCTCAGCATGAAGTCCGATCCGAGGATATCGGCAAAGAGGCTCTGATAACCCGACCCTTCAAGGGCGCGGGTGATGAAGTGGCGGGAATTCGAGGAGACGATGACGAGGGTATGCCGCCGCGCCAGTTCCTCGATGACCGGCATCACGTCTTTGAAGAGGGGAATGATTCTGCCGTCGAAGCGCGGCACAATGGACCTGGATGCTTTTCCGAATGCCTCGAGGTCGACACCGCGTTTCGTGAGGGATTCATAGAAATTTTCCTCGAAGAGGTCAAGGTACGCCTCCTCCCCGCCGAGATGGAGCATGCCCAGTGCCTCGAAGGTGAGCCTCGATATCTCCCGGTATATCTCGTAGGAATCGGCGATGACGCCGTCGAAATCGAAGAGCAAAAGCCGCCGTGATGTCATGCTACAGCTCACCCTTTGCTTTTTTCATGAGTTCCCGGATGCTTTCCTCATAGGGCGGCCGGGCGATGCCGGCCTCGGTGACGATTGCCGTCAGGTACCGGCCCGGGGTCACATCAAAGGCGGGATTGTAGGCTTCGGTACCCTCGGGCGCCGTAGACCTTCCTTCAAAATGGAGCACTTCCGAGACGTTCCGTTCCTCGATGGGAATATCATCCCCCGTTGCGATTTTTATGTCCACCGTTGAGAGAGGTGCCGCCACATAGAAGGGAATGCCGTGTTCCTTCGCCAGGACCGCCAGCGTATAGGTGCCTATTTTGTTTGCCGCGTCTCCGTTCGGCGCGATGCGGTCGGCCCCCACGATGACGAGATTCACCTTGCCGCGCTTCATCACGAAGCCCGCCATGTTATCGGTGATGAGCGTTGCCGGTATCTGCTCGCGCCGCATCTCCCAGCAGGTGAGCCGCGCCCCCTGAAGTATCGGCCTCGTTTCGTCCACAAAGACATGCATCGACTTCCCCTCGTCGCGGGCGGCCCGTATGATGCCGAGCGCCGTCCCGAATCCGCCCGTGGCGAGCGCGCCTGCGTTGCAGTGCGTGAGAATCGTATCGCCGTCTTTAATGAGGTCTTTTCCGTGGAAACCGATCTGCCGGTTCGCGGCGATGTCTTCATCGCAGATGCGGATCGCCTCCTCGACAAGGGCGCCCTTGATGCCGCCGATGCCAGCGTCCTTCTTTTTCTCGAAGCAGTCCTTCATCCGGTCAATAGCCCAGAAGAGATTGACCGCCGTGGGACGGGTCTTCGCGAATTCGTCGCAGATGGCATGGAACCGCGTTTCAAGGGCTTCCTTTGATTCCACCGGTGCGGCGCTGATGCCGAGCGCGATGCCCATCGCGGCGGCGATGCCGACGGCGGGCGCGCCCCTCACCGTGAGGTCCTTGATGGCCTCGACAACTTCGCGGTAGTCACGGCAGTGTATGTATCGCTCTTCATGGGGGAGGGCTTTCTGGTCGAGAATGACCACCGT